>JAKBRR010000087.1 GCA_021845325.1 Thermoplasmata archaeon | reverse complement strand
TGGATTTTAATGGATAATAACTTAACTTTATATTAAAACGGGTAGTAAATTAAAAAAGGAATATGAAATTTTTAGGGCAATCTAATATTTATATGGTAAAAATCGGCATAGTAAATTAAAGTAGGGGAATAAAAGGAAATGAAAATTTAAAACAATAACTAAGGGGAATAATGATAAGAAAATCAAATTATAAATATTTGAAAATACACAACTAATTATTCAATTAAAATCTGAATCAAAATTGTAATAGAAGTTTAAACCAAAATCTCAGTTAATATACTACCAAACATGAGTTTTATCAAGATATATATAGATTCTTTAAGTATCAAGCACAATGAAACTCAAAAAAGTATTAATCATATTCGTAGCATCTGTGATGATAGCATCTGCCTTTTATGGTGCTATTCAGTCAGGGCCTGTACTGGGAAAAGGAAGTTTGTCAGATACAAGTTCTGCAACCACTTCTAGTGCGACAAGTAATTCTTCTACATTGGATATGGGATTACTGTTAAGCGATTACGCATGGTCAACCCTAAACCCATTCACGACTACATATTCTGCATCTGGTTTGAACTATTTGTTTTACACACCACTGGTCACAATAGGATATCCACCTGATGCCGGTATTCAAGCTGGCTTGCTGAAAACATGGAACAGCAACCCTTCATATACGGTTTGGAACTTAACGCTTAGGTCAAATTTGAAATGGGATAATGGCCAACCAATGAATTCTACGGATTTAGCTTTCTCTCTTAATCTATACAATAACAGTGCAACAGATACAGCAGATTATTTTGGAGCAACTATGGTTCACAATGCAACCATAATAAACAGCACAACAGTACAGCTCGTGTTCAAGAGTTCTTACCCATCCCTTTTGAATTTTTTAGCCGGAGGAGAAGCAGATATGGTCTATGCGCCTTCCTTTGAAAATATTCATGCGTCTCAATTAACAAGTTTTACAAATGAGAAAAATATCGTATTAGACTCTCCATATGTAATAACGAATTATACAACTGGTGAAAATCCTCTGACTTTAACAAGAAATCCATATTATTATCAGGGTCAGCCATACTACAAATATCTGAAAATAATATTATTTGACTCAACAACAGCAGAAATATCCGCTCTTTCTTCTGGAGAAATCCAAATTGCATGGGATGGCGGGTCTTACACAAGTGCAAAGGCGTTTAAGGTACCTGGATATTCGCTTCATTCACTTGTTCCATCAGGGGAGGAGGTAATAAATCTCAACTACATGCAATATCCAATGAATATGACCAGTGTACGACAGGCACTTGCATATGCGGTTAACAGAGAAACATTGGCCCATCTTGGGTATGGTAGTGAAAATTATACTCTTCTAAACTATGCCACACTAACCAGCCAGTACGACAAAATGCTTGGACTAACATCAAGTCAAATCCCCAATTATACTCAGAGTCAAACCAAAGTTGATTCCCTTATGGAAAGTTCAGGTTTCAAGCTTGTAAATGGATTCTGGGAGAATTCGACAGGAAGCACAGTTACAATCAAGATCATATATCCAAACTACGAAACCGGGGCGACAGATATCTCTGTTGAACTTTCAACAATGTGGGAAACAGCAGGTTTTAAGGTACAGTTAACTCCACTTACAACTACTGACTTTACAAGCACATTAGCGTCTGCCGATCAACCAACCTACGGAGCAGCAGTTTGGGATGGATATGGATTTGGAATCCCGTTGAATTCCTTCATCACTAACATATACACTTTCTTCTATGGGTATCTAACACCAGCCTTTGATAAGTCTCTGGGAACAAGTGCTGGGGCTCTATATGGTACACATCTGGTTAAAAATGGAACTCTTGCAGATGTAATTGAGGAGTACATAAACGCGTCTGCATATCCTTTTGACACCCCACGCAGCAACTACTGGAATAAAGAGTTAGCAATGAACTTTGCAAATCAGGTGCCAATGATTCCTCTCTATTATACAACTAATTTTGAAGAAACTAGCAATTCTGTGTACTGGGGAAATGCAACTAACCACACTGGAATCTTCGACACACAGTCACTGACAATGCCTCAGTTCTGGGACGGGACTCTTATGGTTGTGCATCCCCTGGTTACAAAAAGTACATTCTCTGATACCGATTTATATATAATCGTAGCTTTTGTTGTTATAATAGCAGCGGTTGCAGTAGGTGTTGGTTATAATATAAAGAAAAAGAAAAACAAGGAAAAAGAGGATTAAACCTCATAAAATTTTTAAAATAAATATTTTGACAACTAAATAATTTAAAAGAAGGGAGACAACTTGGCAGGTTTGAAGCAGAGATATAGTAGAAAATATATTGTTAAGAGATTGATCGGCACAGTGATAGTTTACTTTGCCGCGGTTATTTTGATATTTGCCATTGAGCATCTAATGCCAGGTAACATTGCCTATGATTTCGTTTCTAGGTTAATTGCAGAAAACCCCCATATTTCTTACCAGCAGGCCTTACAGGAAATTGAAGCTGAATATGGGTTAAATCTCCCAATTTATGATCAATTTCTGATATATATCAGAAATGTTTTGTTTACTTTCCCACCTAACTTTGGAACTTCATTTGAGTATTTGAATGATCCCGCCATGAACATTGTACTTAGGGCATTACCATTTACACTTTTATTAATTGTAATCTCTCAGCTGATTGCCTGGGGCGTTTCAATATTCATTGGTGTTGAACTGGCTATAAGGAAAAATAAGAAAACCGATAAAGCCTCTGTACCTTTACTTTACTTTATCTATAGCATTCCTATTTTTTGGCTCGCACTGATTATGATTCTTGTTTTCAGCCTATATCTTCACATTTTCCCAGCTATAGTTCCATTTTCGTATGGGTCCCCAATTTCTACTATATTATATGGGATGACTCTTCCCATAATAGTGGTAGTTATTTCAACAATTCCTAATCATACTCTTATAATAAGAAGTGCCACCATAGATTTTTTGAAGAGTGATTTTGTTACCGCATTAAGAGCTGAAGGTCTTAAAGAGTCAACATTCAGGATGAAATTAATTAGAAATGCTCTTTTGCCTTCCATAACTCAGTTCTTTATGCAGTTTGGCTATTTGATTGGAGGTATATTTATAATTGAATCTCTATTTTCTTTACCGGGAATGGGTACAGTAATAATTACCGCTGCCCTGGAATATGATTATCCTGTAATAGAGGCAGGTCTTTTCGTAACGTCAGTGGTAATGATACTTTCCAATTTAGCAGCAGATCTGTTATATCCGCTTCTAGATCCTAGGGTGTCATACATTTAATAAAGGTGAAAAATTTCATGATTGAAAATAAAATTAACGGAAAAATTAAAGCGACCCTGAAATCATTAAAGAAAGAGAATGGAATTCTGTCACTTCTTCTCCATGATAATTATTTTAAAGTTGGTTTTATAATACTGGCTTTTTTCGCCATACTTGCCCTCATTTCCTTCTTCTATCTTCCATACAATCCTATTGCATCTACAGGTCCACTGTGGTCTCCCCCCTCACTATCTCATCCCTTTGGAACATCTGCTTCTGGACAGGATCTTTTTAGCCAGTGGATGTACGGCTCTCAACCTACACTTTTTGTTGCATTTCTATCAGCAGCAATTGCAGCCTTATTTGGAGTTGTAGTTGGTCTATCCGCAGGATATTTTGCAAGGGCAGATGAGCCTTTAATGAGATTTGCTGACATCTTTCTGATATTACCTATACTTCCATTGCTCATAGTCATTTCAACATTCGTTAGACCAACAAATTTTACTGCTTCTGTAATAATAGGAGTTTTATCATGGCCGTGGATGGCCAGGACTGTAAGATCAACAGCCCTTTCAATAAAGCAATCTCCATTCATAGAAGTAGCCATAATGAGTGGAACTCCAAACAGATATATAATTAAAGACATATTTTCTCACACTTTACCTCTGATTATATCCATAAGTATTTTTTCAGCAACTGGAGGAATTCTTTTCCTTGCATACATGGATTATCTTGGGGTAGGACCAATTACTAGTTATGCATGGGGCACAACTCTTTTCTATGCTCAGACCTCTAATGCGTTATATGTTGGAGCATGGTGGTGGATAGTTCCATCAGGATTAAGCATTGGAATACTTGCAATGGGTCTTTCATTAATGGGGTATAGTTTGGAAAACGCTTACAGAGGTGTAACGTGATGGATACAGTTAGTAGCGAAATCGTTTTAGATGTCAGAAACCTTTCAGTAATATATTCATCTTACGGTGTAGAGAAAAAAGCAGTTGATTCTATTTCTTTCAAACTACGAAGAGGAGAAATATTAGGTATTGTTGGAGAAAGTGGAGCAGGAAAAAGTACAATAGCTAAGGCAATCATGGGAATCATTGACCCTCCTTCCTATGCCACTGGTGAAGTAATGTTTAATGGAAAAAACATTATTGGCATAAGCGAATATAAACTAAATAAAATAAGATGGAACAAAATTACCATGATTTTTCAGGCATCAATGAATTCACTCAATCCCGTAGAATCTGTTAAATCAAATTTTATGTCAGTTTTAAAAGATAAGTTAAATATTAGCGAAAAGGGAGAAGCTGATATGAAAATTGATGAGGTTTTAAGATCTGTTAGTTTACCTTTATACGTAAAGGACAACTTTCCACATGAGCTAAGTGGAGGAATGAGGCAGAGGATTCTTATTGCACTGGCAATGATAACAGGACCAGAAATTGTAATTGCAGACGAACCAACCACGGCTCTTGATATTATCACTGAGTTTTACGTTCTGTCAATACTCAAAAAAAATTTACAGAGATCAGGTTCATCAATGATATATATAACACACGATTTGCCATCTGTGATTTTTCTGGCTGATGAGATGCTAGTAATGAAAGATGGTTTGATAGTGGAAAAGGGTGCGATAAAAAACATAATCAACAACCCGCAAAATGAATATACAAAGAAATTAGTATCAACATTAAACGAGGTGATAGACTGAATTTTTCGTTTTCAAATCACATTCTGGAGATCCATGATGTGAGCAAGTTTTTTGGCAGAAAAGGGTATATAGTCACGGCACTGGAGGACGTTTCATTAACTGTCAATTTGTCAGAGAATATAGCTATTGTAGGCGAAACAGGGTCCGGAAAGTCTACACTGGGAAGAATATCTTGTGGTCTGGAAAAACCGAGCAAGGGAAAGGTATTGCTGTCTGGTAAAGAGATAGGAAGCTACAGGAAGAATGAACTTTGGAAAATAACACAGTACATTCATCAGGATCCATATGGGGCTATTGACTCTCTAGAAACTGTCAAAGAGATACTGGACAGACCATTACGCTTTCTCCTTGGGATTAAAGATCCAAACGAAAAGAAAGAGTTATTAATTGAAGCGCTAAGGTCAAGTGGACTAAGCGAGGACTATCTGGATAAAAAAGGAAGCGACTTAAGTGGAGGAGAAAAGCAAAGAATACTTATTGCAAGAGCCTTCATTGTGAAACCAAAATATGTAGTTGTGGATGAACCCACAACCATGATTGATTTCATCCACAGAGATGAAATTATAGAGACACTTAAAAACGAAGGAGAGATGTTTGGAGCAACTCTTCTTCTCATTACGCATGATATAATGGTCGTTCCCAAAATTGCCAAAAAAGTTGCAGTGCTATACAGGGGTAAAATAATAGAGGTTGGGTGGACTAGGGATATACTAAAAAACCCCTTACATCCGTACACAACATTTCTAGCATCAATAAAACCATCTAAACTCCTAGAAAATTCTAAAATAATGGATGTTCTGAATGACTATGGGCAAAAGAAACAGAATATTGTTAGCCAGAACAAAGGATGTTCTTACGCATCCATTTGCCCCCTGGCCGACAATAACTGTATCGTTAACGAACCACCAACCATAGAGGCTGAAGAAAATCATTACGTCAAATGTTTCAAACCAGGAGAGTT
This sequence comes from Thermoplasmata archaeon, assembly GCA_021845325.1. The sequence goes on along the minus strand of JAKBRR010000087.1, from coordinate 1,066 downwards.
TCAGTTATAATAAACAACCTCCAACCTTTTCAATTAAGATTTTCACTCTAAGTTAAAATACCACTCCTTTTTTAAATTACTGCTAAATTAATACTTAAAGGCTCCTATACGACTATATTTTATGAAAATATTTCGCAAAAATAGCGGTCCGGCTTGTTAACTCTTCCATATGGTCTGTAAAGACTTTAGAATTTACCAGTACTGATGAACCATCGCTTTAATTTTTTCATCATAAATTTCTTTGACTTTCATCATAGTTTCCTCATCTAAATCGGGCTGTGCTGAGGAATTAGCATTTTCTCTAATCTGACTAGACGTTTTTGCACCGGTTATTACAGTTGATATCTGTTTATGCATCAGAATCCATTTTAGAGCAAATTCTGTCATAGAAAACCCTGCTGGAATGTACTTTTTCAAATCTTTAACAGTCTGAACACCTCTCTCGAAGTCAACACCTGAAAACGTCTCTCCACGGTCAAAGGCTTCCCCATTTCTGTTAAATCTTCTATGATCTCCAATCTCAAATTCCTCATTGCCGTTGAATTTCCCTGTAAGGAGACCTGATGCAAGTGGTACTCTAGCAATCACACCAATATTTCTCTTTTCTGCCAGTTCCAAAAAATAATCAGAGGGCCTTTGTCTGAACATATTAAATATAATCTGCACAGTAGATACTCCCTTATATTCAGAAGCCTTTATGGCTTCTTCAACCTTTTCCACACTTACACCATAGTTGAGGATCAAACCCTCTTCCCTTAATTTTTCAAGCGATTCAAAGAGGTCAGGATTATAATATGCCTCCCATGGTGGGCAGTGAAGCTGCAGCAATTCTATTTCTTTTACATTTAGATTCTTCAAGCTTCTTTTTGTAAAGTTAAGGATGTTTTCGTAATTGTAGCCCTCTGCTGTATGTGGATTCAGCCTGCGACCAGCCTTTGTGGCTATATGGATCTGGTCACCGTAATCCTTTTTTAGCTCCCCTACCAGTCTTTCAGATCTCCCATCTCCATAAACATCTGCGGTATCGAAAAAGTTGATTCCATTTTCAACCGCTTCTCTTAAGGCC
>JAKBRR010000086.1 GCA_021845325.1 Thermoplasmata archaeon | reverse complement strand
CCTGAAAAATTGCGTGATGAATATTCCTTCAATAAAATCCTCTGTAAGAGGTTGGGAACGCCTCTGTGTTCCGATCCAACGTGATGCTAATAAAGGCGAATCCCGATTGCTCTCAGGCAGGGACTTGTATGATTGTAGATACAATCAGAATTATTTTATGTGACTGAGGGTGTCGTGTTTCTTTATATACTCATCCCTCGTATTCTGGCTTTGCACCTATAACGCCAGTTAAAATTATAGGTCTTCAATATCACTCCTTTTTTAGAAGCAGAATGCTTTCATTTTTCATAATGTTGTAAAGTCCAAATATTATTTTACTTATGTTATCGACTTCTACGAAACCAAATTTCTTCGCAATTTTCTGAATATATTCTATCGTTCTGATTTCCTGTCCGCGATAAGTCGCATTGCCGATTACAATTGCTATGGTCCGTCCATTTTTAAGTACACGATACATCTCCTTCAAGCTCGCCGCCATATCGCCATTATATAGCGAGAGCCTTTCGGGTCCAACCCCTCGAACTCCTATGAATTCGTCACGGATTTTCGTAGTATCGAGTCCTAGAGCTTCAAGAGAATGTGTATCGTTGGAGACATAATCCAAAGCTATAGAATAAGGTGGGGATGTAACTATTCCATCTACACTACAGTCTCCTAAATTCAGACGGCGTGCATCACCGTTAGTGAGATGTGTTTCTCCTAATGTTAACTTTAGCTTGTCAGTTACACAAGCATAATTCTTGATGGAATCTAACATTAGGTTTAGGTTTCTTTTAAAGGATTCAATAAATTCCCTCTCTCGACGAGCGTTATCGCTTATTGCCACCATTTTTGCCAATTTATAGAAGTTCTTGACCTTTTCATCGATTATGTCATCTATTGCCAAATCTAGGACATCACTTTGGGGTTTCAGTAAGTTTAGAGCATCAATTATGGAACTCTGGTTCTCAATGATCTTCTCAAGAACCCCCATAGAATCTGTTTTAACCTTACTTATAAGCACTGAAAGTGGGGAGACATCTGTTCCTTCCACATTGATACCCAGTAATTGCCCTTCAACTGCCGTTGTTCCGCTTCCCATAAATGGGTCAAGTAATGTATCTCCACGTTTAAGACCTAAGATATTTATTAAGGCCCTAACCATCTGAGGGTGGAATTTACCTTTGTATGGATATATCCAATGTGTAAGATACTGGTTTACAGACCCAGTAACGTTCATTTGCGTTATGTAAGCGTAGTCGGTTAGATTTCCGTTTATCTTATTAAAATATGCAACCCTTTTCAGTAGCTGACCAGACAGTATATCCGATTCATTCTTAATGTCGAATTCTCGAAGCCCTTGCTTCGCTTCAAAATCTGCACCTAACGCTTTAAGCTCCATTCCCGCCAGCACGAGTTCATAGATAAACTGCACATTCTCAAACAAAGTAAGTCCCTTCTTCCTTTCGGATGATTTTGATAAATCAGTTCTTGAAAAGAATGTATCCACTCTGTTAAGCATTATTTTTCCTTTATATTCGTCTTTATGGGTCACCACGATCGTCGTGGGTATACTAATTCCCTTTAAAATGGATTTGGCATATGTAACTATAGGATTTTTCGTATGTAGCTTTAGAGCACGCGCACTTCACTCTATGATGTTTTTGCCTTTCGTCAGACCAGAGCGAGATTGAAAGAAAATAATTGACTGTGTAATGTTCAAGTTGATTAAAAAGTCAGTAGAACCAATATTTTTATAGGATTTTCAATCACTATTTCTATGTCATGGGTTTATCCTGAATTCTTCCCAAGTGATTGTCCTCCTCCTTCCGCTAGAAATCTGCCAGGTAAGTATTATAGACTGATCAGAAGAATTGAGCGCTGTAAGACTAAAGATTTCCTTCCAGAATATAGTGATAGTCAGCTTAACTGTCCACAATGTGCGATTTCTATTTTCTCAAACAAAAAAGAAATTATTAATTTAGTGCTTCAACACCCCAGAATGCAACAAAAGTATCTCGCTGAACTTACTCTGGATGGCGACTGTGGCGTAATGATTAATAGTTCTGATAAATCCAGTTACTCAAGCCATTACGATTGGTGGATACCAAAAGGATTAGAATGCACAAGTTATTGCACTTCAATAGAACAAATAATTCTGACGGTGAAATAAACGGTTTCAAGTAATGAGACAAATGTTAACGAAGCGGGATTGACTCTTTACATCGATGTGATACTCTCTAAACATGATTTTCCGCTGTTGGCAACTGCTACGGATAATTTAGATAGAAAATGGATATTATCGTGGGCAGATACAAACGAGAAGTCAGGAGACACCGGGGAATCGGGGGCTCCTATTATTGTTGAGGATAAGTGGTTTGCGATTCCAACGAGTAATGAACGATTTCTTCAGATTTTAGAAGAGCATCTCTCGTTGCGAGAGGCAATACTTTTCTATGAAACTGATTTGTTCTTAGTTACGGCAAACCGTCCTTTATTCAAAGAAAATGACATCAAAGAAATAAAGAAAATCTCTCGCAATGAGATTCCAATGGCTTCGCTTCCCCTTATGGATATTTCCATAAAGGGAACAAATATGATGCCGGATGTAGGAGATCATAGTATCATAATACAGACACACATAATTCCAGGAACGGATTTGGAAGGATTATTTCCACTCGAAATAATTGCCCCTTTAACCGACTATTTACAAAAAATTTTTAGATGGTCTTCAAATTTCATAAAGAAAGGAAAAAGTAGGGAGCTGTTCATCCCTAAGGACAACCTCGGGAAATTAAACTTTGTGTCGCTACAAGCAGGCTCGATCATAATCACGACTGAGACAAGGGAAATTGACAGAGAAAAGAATAAACCTCTTCTCAAGGCGCTAGAGCACATTAAAGGGCTTGTTGAATCCAATAATCCTCTAAAGAGTCTCGACATAGTTGAGAGGAATATAGGCAGAGAAGCCCTATTAAATATTCATTTTCTACTTAATTTACAAATTCAGCAAAAAATCAACATTAATTTTAAATATGCTTCAAGCAGTGGAATTTTTAATTGCATAACTCTCTCATACAAGGATGCTGAAAATGTTCTAAGAGCATTAAATACATATTTTCGTAAGAAGATTAGTTCAACGGGACTAATCATCAAATTGACTCCTGAAGATAAAGAAAAGTTGATGAGGCCAGTGACAGGTGAAGGGGGATGGCAGAGCTTGGCAAGACAATTAAAACGACAAATCCGAGACGATGATTCATTAATAATTGATCAAAGACAATTGGAGCGAATTATCCGTTATTCACAGTCCTACGGTGAAGGGGGATGGCAGGAAAGGTTAGAAGTAATACTTGTAGAGTTGAGGAGACTAGGATTGACTTTTTCACAATTAAGGTAGAATTCAACTGTGAGCTAGAGTTTTAGTATCTCCCAGTTCTGATGAACCAGCGTTAAACTCAGTTTTAAGCGAAACGTCTAATGTGCTCAGATCTTTTAACTCCCAAGAAGCAATTTTCCAATATTTTGAGGTTTCTTCATTCATGTACACTTTAAGCAGAAGATGCCTAGCATTACAATCTATCTTTGCAGCAGATGAGTAGAAGAATGACCTCAGGGATGATCGACTATTCTGATTCAACCCAGATACCTTTATTTCCAAATAAGATACCCTGTTGTTTTCTTGTGTTAATCGAAAATCTGGATAGCCCATTTTCGTTAATTTATCTATAGTTATGCTCGTTCTGTCGATAGCTTGTTGAACAGCATTCTCAAAATTCTTACCGACATCGTTGATTCTGTTTCCTTGAAATCTCGCACCGGAGCTTTTCGCATATTTTGTGAAACCTTGCAGTGCCATGCTCAATTCATCAATTAATTTTACATCACCCGAATTATTAAGGTCGATTGGAATGATATCATAACCAGAACTTGCTTTTATGACCTCAGAAAAGGAAATGTGATTAAATTTTTCGTGTAATCTAAAAATATCAGAAAGGTTTGTCATCATTAGTTAATACATTCTGTCTGTTTATTTTTTTCGGATGTTGTGAATCATTCTCTTTTTGCGATTCAATATTAACGTTTTTGTATTGTTCTATTCTTTCTCTCGCTTTATCTATATAGTTTCTATCTATCTCGGTGCCAATGTAATTTACTCCAAGAGATATACAAGCGAGAGCCGTAGATCCAATGCCCATAAACGGATCGTATACTATCAGATCATCCCTTTTTCCATGTAATTTAATGCAGAGATAGGGCAATTTAACCGGGAACTCTGCAGGATGTTTGAAATTACCAACTTTGGTTTCGTATGGTATGAACCAAACATTTCCTCTGTCCCGTTTATCCTCTTTCTTACTCCACCGGTTTATGTTCGTTTTGTCCTGATAGGGAACCCCAATGTCAAGTTTATGCAGTTCTACATTTCCCTTTTTTGTAAAATGAAATACGTATTCCTGTGATTGATTGAGATAGACATCTGAATTTATTGGCTTAAAATGACCATAGGATACATCTCCATTCAGGGCGTTGTATTTTGCTTGGGAATCCTGTGGAATTGAAATGTGCTTGATCCAATGGATCACGTTTTGCAATTTATAAACTTCTCCAAATTTTTTGGCCACATCTATTGGGAGAAAGGGATCACTGGGTTTTCCACCAATGTTAAGGAAGAATGATCCATCGTCTTTCAGCACTCTTGAGGATGCCTTGGCTACTTTCCGCATCCATTTTAGATATTCGTTTCTCTCCTTATTATCCTTATAAGCGGAATATTTCTTATTAAGATTGTAAGGAGGGCTAGTAACAATGACATCGAACATTTTTTCCTTTTTGCCACGCATAAAAGTGAGGCAATCCTTCTGGTAAATGCTGTTAAGTTTCATCATTATGTTCCTCTCTGTTTCTTTTGATTTTTACAACAATTATCCCATCCTCTATAGATTTTATTTCCCAGTGTAGCTCATCACCTTCATCCAATTTTAAAACCCTTACGATCGAGGAAGGCACAGTAGCTCTTAGAGAGTCGCTTTTTGTTTTGGCTGAAACTAATTTTGTTGTGTCTCCTTTTGTTCTTGCCATTCTACCTATATATCGATAACTTGCTTAAAAATCTACCTATACGCATGTCGATTTACTGTTTAGGTAGAATAATCGACACATTTATTAGCTACATTGTTATAGGTGTATTAAGAGGTAGATAAGAAATGAAATATGAAGAGGGAAGAAAGCAGAGAGCTATGGAAATAGCCGGAAAAGGGAACATCAGAAAAGAAGGCGAACATTGGGTTGTACCTTCTCAGAGTGGTAAGGGTAGCTACGTTGTGAGCTATGCAATGAACTAGCCAATCTGCACATGTCCAGATTTTGAGAACAGGAAAGCTGCGTGTAAGCACATTATTGCAGTTGAACTCACGAAATACAAAATAGAAGATTCCAATGGGAATATTGTAGTTGCAGAAACAAAGAGAGTTACGTATTCCCAAAACTGGACTTCCTACAACATAGCACAGAATGAAGAGATCAAACAATTCGATCAGTTGCTTAGCGACCTCGTTTCTGACGTTGAGGATACGCCACAGACCAGGGGAAGGCCGAGACTCAGCATTAAGGACGAACTTTTTTGCTCAATTCAGAAAGTCTATTCCCAACTTTCAAGCAGAAGATCCGCGTCCTTGTTTGAGTTCGCTGAATCCAAGGATCAGATTTCGCATAAGCCTCACTTTAATGTTTCTTCCAAGGTTCTTAACAGGGAAGAAATAACGCCAGTTCTGCATAACCTGCTCTCAGTAACAGCAATGCCATTGAAAGAAATAGAGAGCCATTTTGCAACAGACAGCTCAGGTTTCAGGACAAGCAACTTTATGCAGTATGCAGAGCAGAAATACCATTTGAAAAGAGAACATGGTTGGCTAAAGGCCCATATTACGGTTGGGGTTACCACGAATGTGATCACTGCAATCAAGATAACAGAGAATAGCGGTGAAGATTCTGCTGACTGCCTTCAGTTTATTCCATTGATGAACAGGACGAAAGAACTTGGTTTTAACATTAAGGAAGCATCAGCAGATAAAGCATGTCTTTCAAGGGATAACCTTGCATTGATCGATGAAATGGGCGGAGTTCCTTACATTCCATTCAAGAGCAATTCATCAGGAAGACCAAAGGGAAACCACATCTGGAGAAGGATGTACGCGATGTTCATGTTCAACAAAGAGGAATTCGAGAACCATTATCACCTTCGATCCAATGTGGAAACAACCTTCTCAGCATGGAAATTGAAATTCGGTGATTCCCTGAAAAGCAAGAATCTCATTGCTCAGAAGAATGAACTTATCTGCAAGGCAATAGCGTATAACATAACGGTGCTGATCAATGCGATGTTCGAGCTTGGGATCAAACCGGATTTTATCTCTGCACCCGTGGCAACTATTTCTTAAGTTCCATAGGAAATCTACTTCCCTCTCTTCCTATTTTTATTCCGAAGAAATTCAAAGGAGGTTTATCTATTAGTTTTGAGCTTGTTTAAAGTGCTCTTTAGATCATTTCCCTCATTGTAGAGAGCATTCCTAAATCTTGGGTTGATCCAATAGTCCCCTTTTTCATCGCCCTCATTTTCTACCATGCCCGACTCCCAAATGGCATGAAGACCCCACTTTATACCATCATCTGAACCAGTATAACCCAGTTCTTTAGCCTTGTCTAATATCTCCGTGTACAGAAAATGCTTGTATGGATTTTGTTTATCTGCCAATTTTATTAGGGCCAATAAAGGGTAAAGACGTGTGTATTCGTATTGGGTGGCGTGTGCAAGCAGGGCATTTATGACATCAATAACATAGTGTTTCTTGAGTTCGTCTATATAACCAGTGTTCCATTCATCCATAAATTGATAACCTTTGCACCTAAAATAATTTACTTGCACCTAAATTCGGTAGAAAAATGCCTTTTAAGTGCAAAGCTTCGTATTCTGGAATATATAAATATGTGAATACTAATACTTTTTTGTTGTCCTCGAAACTCCTTTTTATGCGATGTAGAATTTTCATTATGGGAGTAGTGGAAATAATTTTTATATAAAGTAATATTGAAGAAATATGGTCTATTCAGGATCG
>JAKBRR010000085.1 GCA_021845325.1 Thermoplasmata archaeon | reverse complement strand
ATTTCCCACCAGGCACAAGCAAGTGGAACAAAATTGAGCACAGGCTATTCTCCTTCATTACAAAGAACTGGAGAGGCAAACCGCTTGTCTCATATGAGGTCATTGTAAACCTCATAGCCAATACAAGGACTGAGAAAGGTCTCAGGGTAGAATGCAGCATTGTTTGGGATGAGTACGAGAAGGGAATCAAAATAAGCAAAGAAGAGATGCTAAAATTGAATACGATTCCTGATGAATTCCATGGTGAATGGAATTATACTATCAGTCCCAGAAATGTTAAATGATTATGTTATTTAATCATAGTGCCTTAGCTTTCGAGTCTAAATCATCGTCAAGATGGTTTTGGTTTTCTATTCTGATTTTGTAGTTGTGAATAAAGAGTTCTTTACCTTTCTTAGCAGGTTTCTTTTTTCCTCTAAAGTTAGTGCCGTATTGGACTAATCTCTCAGCAATCATTGCAAATTTAACGTAACTATCATATATTTGCGGCGTCTTGTCATAGGTCAGGAGCCAAGCGTGTTCGCATTCGCTCAGTGCTCTTATCAAGTGGTTACTATCAAAATTTGTTCCATTAGTCCCCCTCTTTCCATATAGCTTACTGGGTTTCGCAGTTTCATAAGGCGGATCAGCAAATAAAAAAACTTCATCTCCAGAAGCCTGCAGCAAACAGTCGTAATTCCCTCGCGTTATTTTGACATCTCTCAATCTTGGACTGACTCGTCTGAGATTGTCTATGGAATTTTCCGTAAACCTTTCCTTAAAAGATTCTTTTGAATACCCACCAGCATCTACTAATCCTGAGTATGTAATTCGATTAAGAATGAAAAACCTGAGACCTCTTTCAAAAGTCCCTAAATCACCCACATTTTGGTTCTTGAGTTTATAGTAAAGTACTTTACCATCTTTATACGTTTCCCTAATTCTTAATGCTTCTTCTGCCAATTGTTCTCCGGATGCTTTCAGGGTGGACCAAAATGCAATTAGGTCTTCATTAATGTCATTGATCCAAAACTTAAGTCCCGGTTTATTTTCTAATAACCAAAGAAATAATGAGCCACCTCCAACAAATGGTTCTCTATATTCCTTAAAATGCTCTGGTATGAAATCTAATATTAACTTTAAGATCCGGGCTTTACCACCTGGGTATCTTAGAACAGAGCGGGGAAATCCCGCTGTTAGATCTGGAGAATTTCTTTTTATAGATTTCAATTCCTGGAACTTACTGCACAAAGGTCATCACGCACTCACTTATCTTATATTTTACTTCTAACTGGTTAAAATCTGGGACATTATTGATAATTTTGTATCTTTCGGAATAGATGTCTTGTAATAATCTTACAAATTCCTCTCTCTTTTTGTATTCCACAGTGCCGTGATTAAAGATTTTTTTCAACAAAATTTCTATCTTTTCTGAGACTAAATTTCCATTATTTATTGCATCGAGGTAATGTCCCCCACTCTTCTTGTAGATATTATTTGTTTTCAGTGCTATTGAATTTAACCTAGTCAAACGTGCATTTACAGGGTCTTCTCCTCTTACATCAAGATTCCAAATATTCTTAATTTTGGGGTCTTCATACTCCTTACCTAGTGACTGCAAAAAGGCAAGACTTTTATCAACACAAAGCTTAAAAGAACTGGTATTTGAATAAGAATCGTTGAATGCACTTAATTTTACTGAAGTATTTGGCGTCAGAGCAAGGAGCCCCAGAAGAGCGATGATAACTCCCTTTTCTTGGGTTTCTAAAGGAGAAAAAGATTTCCTCGTTAAAGATTCAAAATATTGTCTATTTAACTCATCTAGAAACTTGTTATTCAGGTTATTGCTCATATCAAGACCAAATTCCAATAAAATTACGCCTTTCATTGTCAATGTCAGCTTGCTTTCATCATCAACGTAAGCTACGATTTTATTTTGACGCAACAAAATTTCCTCAGTTACGTTCAATCCAGTCTGAACCATCTGAAAGGAGTGTTTGTTAAAAAAATCTTTTCTCTGAGTCGAAGATTTTTTCATTAATTCCAATGACATACCGTTAAAACTCTTTAGATTGAATTGGGCTTGCCAGAAATCTCCTAGTTTTTTCAGAGATACACCAACATTGCTTTCATTTTCCATTAGATCACCGGATCCAATGGTATTGGAACCACGCTTACTACATCGCTACTGTCATCCCGTTCAGTTAGCATTGCAAGAAGGGCATCTCCACTCCTAACCTGTTTTTTCAGTTCGTTTAGCAAGATTTGCTGATTATCAAAGTCCATATCTCCTATCTCATCTATTAAAATGATCTTTGTTTTTCCTTGAAAATTTTGTCTTACCTTTGATAACAAAGCGTTGAGAGCCCTAGTTCCTGTTCCAAGCCTAGTGAATTTAATTGCACCAGACCCATCTGCTAAAACATACTCTCCCCTCGAAAAGTCAATATTCGTGATTTCATAGGGGCGTTTGTTATGGTATATGACCTCGACAACGCTTGCTAAATATTCACCAATCTTGGAATAAAGTTCCGACCCGTCTCCGCCAGAATATTCTCTGAGCTGCATTTTCTTCAGATCAATATTCTGTAGCTTGTTAGTATAACTATTCAATTTTTTCCTAAGCTCTTCTAGTTTTTTACTCTCAGCATTAATATCATCCATACTCATTTCTGTATTGGGTTTTGAAACATCTTCATATCTCTTGAGAGATTCTCTCTGTACCATTAAGTTGATATTAGTATTGGATATTTTATCTGAGAACTCCTTTTTGTTGGAAATTAGAGTATCGTATGTTTGTACTATATTGGGGTCAAGCCGAAAACTTGCCCTCTCTGCTTCAGATATGGAATCATACTCTTGTTGCAATTTATCTAAATTTATCGAGGCAATATCCATTTTTTTGTCACATTCTTCCTTTTGCTTCTTAAGAGATTCTTGGTCAATCTCGCTTTCCTCCTCTTCATGGTCACTTCTGCGCTCTTTGAATTTCTTTAATTCGGATGTAACGTTTCCTATTTGTATTATTATTTCATTGCATTTCGAGATAATTGCGCCCATGGATTCATCGTCACTTACTAAATTAGATAGTTCTTGTTCCCTTTGTTGAAGTGGTGTGAGAAGTTCTGTAATCTTTTTCCCTGAACCGGGTATTTCCGGGTCAATATTTACATATTCTTTGATAACGGTCAATAATTTCCTAATAAGTTCCAATTCCTGTTTTATCTTGTAACTCTTATCAGAAACATCACTTGACTGGGACTTTTTTGCGGCTTCAAGTTGATCTAAATAAAAAGTGTAGATATTAGAAAGGATATCTTCGTTTAGTTTACCAATGTCGGAGAGTGCAACAACGTTGTTCAAAACTCTGTTAAATTTCTCTCGCGAATCTATCCCAATTCTTGATATAAAAAGTTCCTTTGAATAGTAAATCATATCTCTTAACTCATTCCCCACTTTTAACAAATTTCTTCCATTGTTTGATATTTTCCTTTCACGGTTTTGGTATTTTCTTATCAAACTTTCTATTTCTTTGCATTTGCCCTCCGCCTCAGCGAAATCATTCGTCAGTTTATAATATTGATAGACTACAAACTGCTTTCTAATATTGGGTTCCTCATTAGTGTATGAATTCAGCAAATCCTTGTAATGTGAAAGGTCGCTTTCCAGGTTGGAAATGGTTTCAAGTATTTTTTGTTTTGATTTTTCTGCGTTATTGTATTCTGTCATTTGTGTATGCAATAGACCTAGTTGCATATTATATGAATTTACCAAATCGTTGTAACGCCTAAAACGACTTCTTACATTTTTTATGGAGTTTTTGAGCTTTTCCTGGAGCGGTTCAGGCACATCAAATAATACAACGAATTTATCCCTAACCTCAACTTCCCCAACGTCGTCACCATTTATTTTGAAGAAACGCTCCTTGTTATAGTAACTACATTCTAAAGTTAATCCACGGTCAGGACTCATTATAATAAAATCAAAAGTTAGTGTAGTTTCACCGTCTTCAAGATCTGAAATCTCATCTAATATGCCTTGGGTAATATTCCCTGCATCATCGTCAATAACTCCAAAGGCAAAGGCAAGTATTTTTAATGTAGTAGTTTTCCCTCGTTCATTCTTGCCGCGGATTTTGAAAATATTATTGTCTTCGTCGGTTGCTGCAGGATAAGCGGAAGTATAGTGTTCATCACGAAATTGCCAATTATATTTGAGTTTAAATGTCATCGGAAATTAACTCCTCCCCTTGGCCTTCTACAACCTTCTTTAGCAAATCCAGTTCTTCAGGCGCGAATAAATTTTCTAGAAACTTATAGAATTTCATCTCGTCACTTTTTTTCAATGAACAACCCTCCAAGAGTCAGTGGAAATTTCACAAGCTTTATTTGACTTAGTCCATGTATTTTTGACACTGCAAACCCCGGACTCAAACCCTCTGGATCAAAAAGCTGCGAATTTATGTTTATCTTACCTATGGAACCCTTAAAACTTATTTGGGAATTTACAACCTTAGATATACCGTTAGGTATATCTTCAGGATTTTGAGAAGCAAATATAACTCCGATCGACAGACTACGTCCCTTTCTTGCTATTGCGTCTAAAGTTTCCAAGGCCTCTCTGCTTCTGGCATTGCCATAAAATTCGTGGACTTCGTCTATAATAAGAAGAATAGGAACATCAATTTTACCCTCACTCTTTGCCTTATATATTTTGTCAAGGACATCTCTGAGTAAGACAGCTCCAAATCCCATTCCTTTTTTCTGACTAACATCAATTACAGATATTTTTCGTCTCACTAAAATATCTTTTACATCCAATTCCTTTGAGTTTGCATTGTCAAAATAATCTGATGACAATTGAAGTGCAGTTCTTATGCTTGCATAAGTTCCAGCGTTAATCTTATAGGTATATTCATCTCCATTTGCGGTTAAAACGTTAAATTCCCTATTCTTCCCTGGATCGTCGAAATATGAGATGAAATCTCTCATAGTCTCATTTTGCTCCATAACTTTGCTCTGCCAGTATCTGAAAATATTAGGTAATTGCTCGGAACCATGCAGGGTAAGATTAGGGATCAACCCACTAAGGTTTTCAGGCTCCAGATTTTCAACTTTGAGCGTGATGCTTTCACACTTTGACCGGTCGACCTTAGTGGTGTAATTGGGAATTTTTTGGCCAGTGTAATAGAGTCTAAAGGAGCCCACTCCGTGTGGTTTCAAACCGAGATCATCCCACTCTTTTTTGTCACTTTCAGAATAACTTGATGTTGCTTTATCTAAATAGAGTAAATCTTCCTCTTTCACATTTACTGCTAAGACTGCTCCCGGAAGTCCCTTGGCATCTTTTAGGTTTTCCACAAAGTACTGTGCTAAATATTTCATAGCAACAGTTTTTCCGCTACCAGTTGCACCGGTAATCAATATCTGATGAAAGAATACATCATCCGGAATCTTGACTTGGAGAGCTTTCCCATTCTCATCTTTTAATATTTGGCAGTTTCTGGAATAAGCTGTAGCTGGGAATATTGGAATTCCTGTACTATTGCCAAAAGCGTAATCTATCTCTTCTTGGTTAGACAATCTGGCTGTTGTTAAAGGTCTTATATAACTACTCATCCCATCATTTCTGGGAGGGAGTTCCGCTATTCTAGATGTCTTAACAATATTCTTAAGCCTTTGGTCTTGTGTTAGTGGACTTATATCCATATCGACCAGCATCGGTGAAATACTGAAGGAAGTACTTTGGTAACTTTCCTCGACCCTCAAAATGAACTTTTTGCCCAATTTTTCATCTTCCACAGTCAAATAAGATCCATAATGGAGTATTCCGCGAGTTTCAATTCCCTTTGACACAAGCACTATTTTCCCATTTTCTTCCTGTAATGTAATCATTGTCATTTTTACCACCCAAACCTTGTGTAGTTCATAGTTGCCCTAATACCAGTTCTATGAATTACTTCGTCAAAATCAATGACTTTCAGAGCCTCCCTGGCAAAGGCCTCAGCTATTGCTATTGGACGAGTCTGAGGATTCTGGGGGTTACCTTGAGCCAATAGCAAGTAGAATATCATGTGAAAGATTTCATCGATGGTCTTTCCAAATCTCAGATATGATGTCTCATCAAACTCGACTCTACAGGGAGGAGCTGAAAAAGCTTTTACATAGCTGAAAAACTTCTTCTTATTTCCGATTGGGTCCGATAAATCTGAATATTTGTATAATCTAGTACGCTCTCCCGGCTTTAGGGTCTTGAATGCCCATTCAAAATCTGAATTGTATTTGCCCTTTATGTTTATAGTGTTGTCTATAATGAGTGAACTGTCGGAATTCTTTACAAAATAAATTGGGAATATCTTTCTTTCCAACAACTCTGCATTGAGTTTCATATTGTAATCAGTTATCTGGCCACCGATTAATGGTCCATCTATGAGTAGTACAGATGAATCAGGTGTATATCGAGATAAAGTTTCCTTTCTATCATTTAAGTATTGGATTTTTGAGGCAAGATCTAACGGTTGTGTAGTAAAAGTCAATGAATTATTCCCGTCAGCAATAGATTTAGATCTTGTATAAAAATTAAAGGTTAGGAATATCAAAGGCACATACCTGTCTTCACTCAACGTAATGAGACTGTGAGAAATAAAAAATCCACTTCCTTCCAAGGCGGGAATTTTCACTAAACTTTCATCGTAAGCACTAATTCTGTATTCGTTGGTTATTTTCTGACCTATTTTTGGGTCAAGTTTAAATTTTTCAAATTGTTCAACTGCTTGAACTTTAACATCGGAGCTATAAGAGAAATCATCATCTTTGTCAAAGGAAGTATTCATTGGATTATTGGCGTGAATATTCTTTTTGCCCAAATCATCTATGACCTCGTAAAATCTCGAATCTAGGATAAATTTTGAATAGATATATTCTCCCAATAATGACTTTAACAACAAAATATACTTTAAATTTTCCCCTAGACTATGGCAATTATATGTTGACTGTCCAATAATTATTTTTTACATCATTTCTTATTGAAAACACAGGGTACCGAAAGATCTATATAGTATGTAGTAATTACTACATACAATGACAGTAATACCTGTGAAGAGAAAGTCGAAGAAGGGAAATGTCTATTACAATCTCGT
>JAKBRR010000084.1 GCA_021845325.1 Thermoplasmata archaeon | reverse complement strand
CAGAATCCTTTAGGTTTCCGGTGAAATTGTCGACGTATCAATCTCTTATAGAGTTAATTTCTGACTCACGTCAGGGACCAGATGGATAGGTCTTTCCTTAGTATCAATCTCTTATAGAGTTAATTTCTGACACTCTTAACGGTATAGTGGAATTTGACACCAACTGAGTATCAATCTCTTATAGAGTTAATTTCTGACTATCATCACTCCATACTAAACAATGGAAACAGCCTTCGTATCAATCTCTTATAGAGTTAATTTCTGACATGTTATCCACGAAGAAAAGAAGACCCCCCTTAACAGTATCAATCTCTTATAGAGTTAATTTCTGACCCTCCCTATGGACGTATGGGGAAGAATAGAAGCGTAGTATCAATCTCTTATAGAGTTAATTTCTGACGATATCGGGCGAAATTGTCAGAGAGCGTCGTGGAACGTATCAATCTCTTATAGAGTTAATTTCTGACCACGGCCACTGGAGCTGAAACGAGTTTTACGACTGTGTATCAATCTCTTATAGAGTTAATTTCTGACAAGAAACAGTCTCCGTATATTAAATACTTTAGCAAAGTCAAAGCTTATACAAGGTTAGGAAATGAACCACATACTAAAACATTTTCGTCAAAATCCATGGGTAGAGGGTTTTTTTGCTAGTTATAATAATTAAGTTTTTCGCAATATATTGCCATGATTGATCTAAAGTGGATCATATTATCCCTTCTTCGATTGAATTATGTCTTCCAATTTGAATAGTCTCAATTATTTTGGAGGGTACCCAGATTCTTACAGTTTCACCTTCCTTGGTTTCTCTTTCCAAAGAATCTCTTAATCGCATAAGTTGTGATTCATTGATATCGCCTTCGAAAACGCTATTTTGGATTTTCACTAGATAATTCTGGCATATTTTCTTAAATTTTTCGGTTCTTTTTGCTTCAACATCATAAGCAATTATTACGTGCATGTCAATCAGCAGGCAACCTTATCGGCTTATATTTTTCAATCCCTTCGACTTCTTTGGAATATTTATGGATCTCCATTCTAATCAACTCCCGATGAGAGACCTTTCTTTTGAGTCTTTGATTGTATGAAGCCAGTTCTAACCAATTCTCCCAATTTTCAACAAAAATCTTTTTCCCTTTCTCGTTCAAAAGAATGCCATTACCCACCTCGTGAAAATGATCACTATTTGCTTTCATAATTCCCTGCCTAACCATGCTAATAATAAAACGATCTACCAAACCTGGTTTAAATACTTCAGATAAATCCAACGATAAAGCAAACCTGCCTGATTCTGGAGAGTGATAAAACGGAATGGTAATATTTACTGAAGTTTTTCTGGCCTGAGTTACGAATTCTGCATATAATAAAGAATTTCCAAATGATAATAAAGAGTTTCCGTAATTAGACGGTGGCCTCTTTTCACGATTTCCTATTTTAAATTCGTCAGGTAATAATTCATCGAGTCTGGCATAATATGATCGCCTCATTCTTGCTTCGGACAACATCAAGCTTTCGATCGTGTTGTCTGTCGGTGTAAATACTAGATCAGTTACATTCCCACCAAATTTTCTTAACAGTGCCACCATATTCCTTTCGATTCCATTTAAAAGTGTCATTGAAAGTGAAACTCTACACCTATAATCAGCATATATTAACGATTGTTTTATCGTCAAATCTCCGCTAAAATAAGTCTCTTTTGGCCAAAACGTTCCCAGATAATTACCATAATATCCGAATAAGTGCAGGCAAACATTATGTTTTACAGCCAGGGATAAGGCTCCAGATGTTATCGTTATTCCACCGTAGAGATCAAACGAACTGACACCTTCCACTGGTATTCTAGTCATCTTTCCTTCCTCGGTGTCAAACCGGAAAACTGATTGGTCTGCGGAAAGAGTGCCATTTGAGAAAATGTGATAATTCTTATTCAAGCCCAACACATCTCCATAAACCGGCAGCCTGAACAAATTGGCTTCCACTCTGGTTTTGGACATTCTTCTTTTAAGGTTTCAATTATGTTTTGGTAGGTTCTATATACCATAGCTTCGTCTCGTTTAATTCTGACAACTTTTTTCGTTTGTGGAAGATGGAGTATCCCAATTGGCTCTCTGTCTGTAATTTCATAGATTATCTGAAGATAAAACAATAACTGCATATAATGAGGTAAAGACGGGGTCTTCCCTTTTTTTATTTCGTGAACTTCAACCACATTTTTGTCTTCGATATAATCTATCGAACATAAACCCTGAATTGTCAACCTCTTCCTGAGTCGAGGTTTAGTTTTTTCGTCGATATATTTTCCGATCTGTATATGTTGATTGTCAAGTCCAACATCAATTCGCTTATTCGACAGCCAAAGACGTGTCTTACAGGATGCAAAATCAAAAAAATGGTTTCCAGTTATACCTCTTTGTTCAGATAAATTGGGATTTTGAAACAAGTTCAACCTCCAACGGCATCAGCATCCCAGGATAAATGATTTTCAAGACTGACGTCAAATGATGCAGTGTTTCCGGCAAGTTTATTCCTGTGTCCTCAAATGCTATTTCCAAAAAATGTGAAATCTTCCTGTAATAGATTTGCCCAAATTTCTCTCTATCTAACAGCTCTCTATCAGAAACTTTGATATTTCCTTCAGGTACAGAAAATTCAATTTCAACTAAGGATGGGACCTCATTGAATGATTTTATTAAATAAATCGAATCTTTTCCACTACCAATAATCTCGGTCTTACACCATTTTTTAACCCATATTATGTCCTCAGTGGTTGTCATAACCCCACCTTCTCGTTCAAGTCCTACCGGAACTGTCATGGATTGGCCTCTGAAAAATCCGATGGAAAGAAGGAAATTATTCCACCATTTGTTCAGGTCTCTCAGGTCCTCAGGATCTGGACCTTGTAATTTACTTAAATCATTTACCGTCTTGTTGAATGATAGCAATGCCTCGTAAATTTCAGAAATTTGCTGATCTTTTAGATTTCTTAATAACTCTTGAATTTGTAAACCCAATACATGTCTTGTATCTCTAATCGTGCATAGGGCCATAAATGCCGCAAAATGCCTTTTTATCCTGGAGAGAAAGACTTCTTTCTTAAAAAAACTGTCTTCAAGATTGGATATTAATTCCTGGAATTCAATGATATTATCAGGAATGCTTTCAACTTGGGGTGTTCTAAAGTGAATCGTAATAGAACCCGACCTTCCCTGCCGACCAATTCTCCCATATCTCTGCGTCAGGTTCTCGAGGTATAATCCAGGCTCTATATATGAGCGATTCACATCTAAATTTAATCCTTGCTCAGCGGCGTTTGTTGCTAATATACACCTCTCAATACCAGAAGGGACTTGTTTCGTGGTGGCCCTATTAGAAAAACCAGAAAGATCTTGAATGTATTTACTGTCTAAACCCATATGTATGAGTTTTTTCCTGGAAATCTCGGCATCAATCTTATGATCGAATAGATAAAGAACTTTTGAGGTGTCATCAATGCGATGATCCAATGCTTCCATTATAGGTTGATCTGTTACCGTGAGAGTCACTTCTCCTCTGATCTTCCTTGATTCTGGCTTCTCATATGAAGAGGAGATTTCATGATAATCGGCACATTTGAATCCCAATTTACTTAACAATCCCATCAGCTTATTTTGAGGAGTAGCGGAAGTGAAAATAACTTTTGGAATGTTATGAATCAATTTACTTAGATAAATGAGAGCAGCAATTTTCCCTGACTCTTCTTCTGAATAAACATGGTATTCATCGAAAATTACAACATTAAGTTCTGAAAAAATGTCCTCAGTGCTCCGATTACGTGAGAATTCCTTATCCCTGCTTTTATCGTAATTAGCGTCGTAAAATCCTGCTAAAAAAAGCGCGATAATGTCAGGATTCGATATTATTATATCATTAATGATAAAGTCTTTTCGAATCCTTTTGGCTCTTTCAAAGAGTGTTAGACCAGCTAGTGATTTGGCAGTGATCTTGGTTGTATGGATATCTCTTAACTCCTGGTTTTCGTCGAGTTTAGTTAAAATATCACTATAAGTTTGTTCTATTAGAAGATTTGTTGGAGAAATTATAAGTGTTTTTGCCCTTCTGACAGTTAAATAATTACATGCAGTTGGCAGAAGAAAAGAAAAAGTTTTCCCAGAGGCAGTTGGGGCGTCGATGAAGATACAATCATAAGGGCTTTTAATAATGTCCTTGATCATCAATTGGAACTTATGAAGTTTCACTCCAAGAGCGCTTTCGCTGCTAAATTCGAGAAATTGAGGCTTAAAATGAAATGTTTTACTTTGCATTATTGCTGCCATTCAGTTAAAAGGTGCAAAGAACCTTGAAGCTACACTTATTGGTACGCCCCTGGCAAGAATGTATTGGGATGAGGCTTGTTCGACGCTGATATGATATCTTCCACTTTTAATATCTTTCAGGATTTCACTGAACCTATCCGGACCTAGTATTAGAGAAAGGCTATAAAGATTGAGCGTTATTTCTTTAATATCCTGTATTGGCTTTTCTTTTACTATTGCTAGGGATTCTCTCGTGTTTCCAAGTCTTACCGTAAAGCTTTCCGAGAATTTTGCGCGATCTTCTAAAAAGCAGCCTACAAATGAAAATTTATTTCCCGGTTCTATTCCCTGGCGCCTCATCCAGTTTCTCATTGGTGCTCTCCCAGAGTCGGCGATTGCTTTACCCTGCGGGTAACCCTCGCTGATAAAGCTGGTAGCAATATCAAAGACTTTGGTGAATCTGCACTCAGAGACCGGTTCCAACACACTAAGAACAAAACCAAGATCAGCAATTTCACTGTAATTTGGTTTATGCGAAGCGTACCCAAATTTTATTTGTTTATAACAAAATGTATTGTTAATAGCATACATCATCGAAAGGTCTCCTATCCAAGGGGAGGTTATTGTTGCTCCTGCTGCTCCGGATTCAATTCTGCTTCTATAGTATAAAGGAGAAAGTAATGTCAACTCATAGGCTTTCATTCTGTTCCTCTTCTTTTCCTTCTTTTTTCTTTGAACTCGACTTCTTCTTTCTGTCCTCTGATAGTATCTTGGCGTATTTTACCAAATCCTGAGAATCAGATTTAAGTTTATTATAAATTGATTGCAATTCGTCATTTGAAAGCCTGTCAACTCTGCCTAAAAATTCTTCTATTTCTGACCCACTGATCAGTTTGCCAGATAGTGCATTGTTCATCTTTTCTACAACAAAGGTGCTGATTGAGTCCTTGAACTTTTCTGGAACCTGATCCAACTTCGCATCAAAACTTTTAGATACAGTATACGATGTTACAGGTAATTCCTCTTCTCCCGAATATATTGCTATAATATTGTTTTTAATGTTTGGCCCTGTAATAGAGGTTTGGGCACCATAACTCCTTTGTTTGAGGCATAAAATTACGTGCACAAGAGACTCCGGCGTTGGATTAATCATTGTAATAAATGAAGGGAAGAAAACACCAGGAATTACGTATTCCGTATTGAATAGGCTTGTCCGATTTTCTCCTTTTGCCCTATCCCACATAGTGCCCATTTCGGATAATGAATTGTGCATTAACTGCTTCGTTATTTCTGACCTGCTTCGTATTGAGTACGAACTCGAATAAAGAATTCTCGATGGAAGCATCGCCTGCCCTGCGTCTCCCCCCTCTACAACGCTATCACCAAAAATTACCGAATTTGGGTTAGCAAGATAGGAAATGGATCTAACGCTGTTATACTCGTATTGTGGATCTATTACCTTAAACGCTCTGCAAAGTTTTAGCCCCATAAGTTTTTCCTTGGACTTAAACTTCCGTCCCGGTATTTCAATAACCTCCTTTTCCTTGTCTGGTCCCATCTGAATCACAAAAGAAATAGAGGCCTCTGGATCGTCACTCCTGTCAATCAAAGGAGCAATTGTTTCTCTTAATACGAAGATAGTAACTACCCTCCTTCTGTTCTGCCCCATTGCTGGCACGCCGTCTTCTTCACCATTCGCAAAGTATCTCTCACCAAATTTGGAATATATATATTCCCTGATTTCCTCACTCATTTTCTTCACTTACTCCATTTTTATTTATTATTTATTTCCACTTTTCAATATTGTACATAAGGGCAAACTGCGAAATAAGATCCTTTCTGTATTCGGTGCCAGGGATCCTCTTTTTGAATTCTGACCTCATAAGATCAACAAATATATCAGAAAACCCCAAACAATGTAACTGGGTCTGCTTCCCGGAGAACTTTTGGCGGTTTGCATACTCCCAGAGCCTGCCAGCTATTTTTTCCTTCAAGTCTTTGTCGTCATTCCTGAAATATCTCAAGTAAACCTTCATTGCTTCCCGAATAATCCAGGTATTGTCGCTGTTTGACTTAGGTGGTTCAGTCGATATTCCGCATGCCTCTTCTACTACTTTCTCCATTCCTCTCGTATTCAATTCTTTTTCATATCTTTCCATATACCATTCAACTCCTTCTATTACGCTTGGATACTTGATTAGCTTAGGAATTCCAGGGGCATCTTGGATACTTTGCCAAAGAATTCGAAATAAGCCCCTTCGCCCTCTGTTTACATCGTGAATTACCCGAGAAATGGCATTCTTTGGGCCACTAATTCTTGAAATGTTATAAATAAGTTTTAGTTCCATATCAACGGGTTCTAAATCATCTATCCTTATCTGATCAATTTTTAGGTTCTTGACCCAACTTGGCGCGTTATCCCATTCTAACATTGGACTGAAAATTCTCTTGGATGACATTAGTGATGAAAGTTTGACCTTAACCCCCGTCTTCATTATAAAGTCAAGGATGTTTCGGAGAAGATAGAATTCTTCAACCCTTTTGCGAGGTTTGGGTGTAAAAAATATCATATGATATGATAATTCCTTCTTCGATCTTTTGCCAAGCCTCATCATTATAATTCTGTTACCTTTTTCAACTTCGTTTTCAATTTTAATTTCTCCTGTTCTGCTTGAAGTTTCCTTCAATGAATCAACAAGACACTCCAAGTCTATTGGAACGTAATAATCTCCTAAATTAACGTGTATGCATAATGCTTCATTTTCCTTGCCAATGTCTAATCTCCTTAATGTGTTCTCCCTCAAGCAGTACTTGCAAATTTTGCCATTGAACTTATTTTCGTCGTATTTTAGTACTGTTATTTTTCTTCCTGTTCCACTAGTGGCCTTAATACCGAATGAATTTTCC
>JAKBRR010000083.1 GCA_021845325.1 Thermoplasmata archaeon | reverse complement strand
GTTCCATTAAGGAATAAAAGAGCGGGAGTTCTGGCTATTGATTCATTCAGGACAACATCCGGTGCCACATCTCTCGTTGAATTAAGGAAACTGTAGAGAACCCAAGAATTATCAGCTCCTATGGGACACCCATACCATGATATAAAATATATGTGATCCTGACCATTACTCAGCAGGTCATTGTTTGAAATTTTCACGTACTTTGATAGGGGAACGGGGGCAGAATTTTTTGAAATACTTGAATAAACTACTATGCCAGATACTATCACAATAATAACCACCAAAATGGAAATAATAGCATATATCTCCTTTTTTGTGAAATGCATGGTAGTCGTATTCCAATTTCTGTATATAAATATTTACAATGAATACTCTGTTCAAATAAGTACATGGCAAAATAAAACGATTGTCATATTTCTAGAAGATTTGTCTCTGGAAGAGTACCTCTACACAATGTAAGTTATAACTTCCTTAAGGTATTTCAACTAAATTATAAGGACAATATATTATATATGTTGTCGGTTTATCAGAACAATGTGATTTATCACAATAAAACATAGTGTATTGGACGCATATGAGTAGTGGAGTTGAAAAATGTGGAACAACTGGATGCTTTGAACTGGAAACTCTGTCTTTCATCAAGACCGAAGGGAGGCACAGCAGAAAAAACAGAGAAGTTTGGCATAGAGTCAGAGCTTGGCTTCATATTCGAGGATGAAATAACAGAAATTAACCTCTTTGTAAAGAAAAAAGAAGAGATGCAAAGAGAAATGGTAATATTTCTAAATCAGTCAAAAGCAATGGAAATGAACAATATATACAGGGTAAGAAGTATTGCCAGAAAGAATTTTCAATTAACTGAAGTGGCCAGAAAATTGCTCGTTATACCATCAGTTATGCTATCATCCTTCAGCATATCAAAAGGTCAGTACAAAATGGAATTCTTATTTCACGATTCGCAAATAGATGATGTATCAAAGGTGATCTTGCAGGACCTCATGGAAAAATCAGATGTTAAGGTTGAATATCTTGGTCCCAGTGGTGGATTCAAAGAGTCCATAAGAAGAATAACAGAAAGGACAAAATTAACACTCATAGGTATAGAAACTGATCCACCCGAGGAGGAACTTAAGATGGAAAGTAATCCCATGGGAACAGAATGGGTAAGAATAGAAAAGACGCCACTTGGCAGGGGAAATATAAACGGTATCTATTTCACCAATGAGAAACCCCAGAGAGAAGATGTTAAGGAGATAGTTCCTGGAAAGATTTATTATGCAGCAACAAAGAATGACTTCATAAGGGAAATGGACCGTTTGATGAGCGAAAATAGAATACCGTGCATATCAAAGGTCAATATACTGAGAGGAAGAAAGTTCTATGTAATTACTGCAGTTCCGGACATCTTTGCTGGAGAATATATACATATTGCCAGACAGGTCTCAACATCACTTGATAAATGGAACTTAAAGATATTCAGGGTGCAGAATATAGGAGAATGGATTTACAAAGAAAAAATTCTACCATGAAATTTTACGTAAAGTGCTCAAAATCTGTTAAAATCATACCTGTATATACAACATTTTGTACCAAATATTTTTTATAAATAGACAACATTTGTAAAATAGAATTTAATTAAAAGTATTTATTAATCTGGAGAAATTAAATGGAAGAAGGGGGATATGGGCACCGGATATTAAAAAAACTGGATGGTCTAAACTGGAAGTTGATAGCTTCCATAGAACCGGGAACAGAGGTGTCTAAAGCTTCTAAAAAATTCGATATAAGGTCAGAAATAGGTTTCCATCTTGAGGGAAATGAAGCTGAGATTAATTTATATTTTCCAGATGAATCTAACATTGAAAGAGACCTTGCTATATTTATATCCAAGTCTGGTGGGATTCTGGAGAATGGGATATGGAGAATTCATAGAAAGGTAACAAAGTCAAGGGATTACGTGGATACAGTAAGGGAATTAATTAATATACCTTCATGCGTCCTTTCATCAGTATGGATAGACAAGGGTAGATATTTTACGGAATTCCTTTTCTCTTACAAAGACATGGATGCAGTATCTAAAGCAATTATTGGATTCAAAGGGGAAAAGTGGAAATTCAATATAGAATATCTTGGTCCCAGCGAGGGATACGAGAGAATATTAAAAATTGTAGATAACAGAAATCCATTGAGTGTAATCCAAATGACACTGAGGACAAAATCCGGAGAAAAACAGTTAAATGACAATTTGCTCAACGAGAACTGGTCAAGGATCTTAAAAATGCCTCTGGGGACAAAATCCATAGAAGCCGTCTATCTCACCGAAGGTTCTGAGTTAAAGAATCCAAGAATAATTAAGATAGGTGATGGTGTTTACTATGGGAAAACTAAAAATGAAGTGATAAACGTAATAAACAACGAAATAATAAAAAGAAATATCGTAACCCTCAGCAGAATACAGATGCTTGAAGACTCGGTATTAAAGGCTTTTATTATCGCACCATCGGTATTTACAGAAGAACTTTTACAGCTAATATCAGACTCAGAAAAACAGTTCAATGAGTGGAAAATTGATCTGGAAAGAATAGAAACTCTAAAGGAATGGCTTGACGGGGAATAATACAAGTGAAACTATGACCAGTATAGGAAGAATCAGGTTAAATTACCATTTAAACTCATCAGATTAGTATCATAACTATTTATAATAACTAAATTTAAGTATTGAATAAATCTAAACCACATCATATTGTCTGACAATTCTCTTCTTGACTGGAAACTTAGGCTTTCATTTTCGCCAGATACAGATCTGACCAGTGGTGCAAGGAAATATTCCATAAAATCTGAAATGGGAATTTATGTTGATGGAGAAATAACAGAGATAAGCATATTCTTTCCAGACGATCAAAAAATGAATCGTGAATTATTCATCTTCCTCAATAGCATGGATGCTGTAAATAAGAATGGCATATGGAGAATTTCAAGAAAAATGGATGTTTCAAAGGATTTTAGGGAATTGATGCAGGGGCTTGTAGGAGTAAGGTCTTCTGTACTGTCATCTGCATGGATAGATAAAGGAATTTTTAGGGTCGAAATAATATTTTCTAAAACTAAACTTGACGAAATTTCATCAATTTTACTTAAGAAACTTGATCAAACTTCCGATGTGGCTATTGAATATTTAGGACCAAGTGGTGGTTTGAGGAAATCACTGGAAGATCTTGGCAACAGGTCTAATGTTTCGGTGATCGAATATGATTTTACCTTAGACAAGATAAAATTTGCAGAACGAATGGATGCACTTGGCGATAGCTGGTTCAGAATTATAAAATCGCCATATGAATCAAGCCATGTGTCGGCAGTTTATATACTGAAGGATGGCCAAAAAGCTGGCAGTAGCTTGAACGAAATAGTTAGAGGGAGACTTTACGAAGCAAACATTAAGAATCCAATATTCACAGATATTAATAATAAAATTAGAAACGATCGCATACCCGTTCTTTTGAAAATGCATTCCCTTGACAATGGAATAATGAGATATTTTATAATTCATCCATCAATATTCACCCTGGAATTGCTTGGAATACTGAGGGAAACTGGTTTGATGGAGCTTGGCCTGAATCCCGTGATACGAAGGATACAGCCCATTCAGGAATGGCTAAATTCAATCGGTATATTTCAGGACATAGATATCTGAGAGTAATAATTATCACATCTATTCAATCCTTAAATAGGTAATCAAGTTATCATAATGAAACATATGTTATTTGACGCTGGAGAAGCAGTTCTGCTGACAGAACATGGTGTTGAAACTGGTAACGGTAGAGAAAGGGGCAATTTGATTCTGACAAACAAAAGAATTGTTCTGGAAACAACAAGAGAGAGCAGGAGAATGGTTTTTGTCAAGGATAAGCATGATATTGTGATAATCAACATTCCCCTAAGTTCCGTTCTTGTAGCAGACAAGAAGAAGGATATCATCTTTAAGGGACACGAGTTCAGGATCAATGCGGATGGAACACAGTACAGCTTCAAGGTAAAGGAACCACAGTTGTGGATAAATCAAATCGCATCTGCCAAATCTGGAAACCTGACATATAATCAGACAGGAACGCAACAGCAGCCTGGTGTTGTTGTACAAAATATTACGCCAAGTCATCAAATGGTTCCGGAGAATCCCGATGTTAAGAAGGAAATTATCAAGATCAGATGCAGGCAGTGTCAGGCTCTTGTTGATGAAGAAGCAAAATTCTGTCCTTCATGTGGATCATTAATGGGTTAAACATCACGGCAATTAGTAAAATAAGTCCTTGTATGTATCTTTCTCAAACCCATTCATGATCTCCTGCATTCTATCTATATCCTTATAGATAGGTCTGTCCTGTTCCAGAAAAGATATATGTTTTCTTGTTTCTTTTCTTATGCTCTCTGAAAATTCTGAGTATTTACTGTTCTTTAGATCCATTCCCTGAATGGCCAGTACATATTCGGTAGATATTATCCTGTTCAGGTTGTCATTAATTTCTGTTAGCTTGTTTGCTGAATTTGCACCCATGCTTACATGATCTTCCTGATTTGCACATGTGGGTATACTATCAGCTGATCCCGGATAAACAAGAATCTTGTTCCTGTTGCATAATGCTGCTGCTGTATATTGTGCTATCATGAATCCAGAATTAAGACCACTGTTCCTGACGAGAAAAGCATCCAGTCCACTGAGATTCTCATCCGTAATTCTTGCGATCCTCCTTTCTATCATATTTCCAAGATCAGTTAGTGCAATAGCTAGAAAATCACAAACAAGAGCAACAGGTTCACCATGAAAATTGCCAGCTGAAATGTATTCATCATCATTAATCAACGGATTATCTGTAGTTGAATTCATCTCTCTTACAAGGACTGATTGAACATAATTTATCGTATCAAGAACGGCTCCGAAAACCTGTGGTGTACATCTTATGGTGTATGCGTCCTGAATTTTGTTTCTGTCACCATCTTCAATACTTGCACTTCCATCCAGTCTCGTATATAATGCGTTTCCTATTTTCGCCTGCCCAGGTTGATCTCTTGCCTTCAGAACCCATAGTGTGAATGCCTTTTTTGTTGCACCCATTGCCTCCATCGAAAGAATTGCAGATCCGGTGGCTAGGGCAAGGTTATTCTTAGCCCTGAGTAATTCAAGTATACCAATTCCTGTTATTGCAGCTGTTCCGTTATTGAAAGCCAGTGCCTCCTTTTCCTTTAGTTCATAGGGTTCGATGTGTCTTTCTTTCAGTACTTTAGATGCATCATTCTTTATTCCATTATCCATGATCTCACCTTCACCCATCATTGCAAGCATTATGTGAGATAATGGCGCAAGATCTCCACTGGATCCCACAGATCCAAATTCAGGAACATAGGGGCAAATTCCATGGTTAAGAAAGTCCATGATCCTCTGGACAAGTTCAACCGTACATCCCGATTGGCCTCTGCAGAGGCTATTTGCCCTTACCAGCATTATACTCCTAACTTTATCTTCACTCAATGGTTTTCCATAACCGGCCGAATGGCTCCTTATCAGGTTAACCTGTAACTGTCTCTCCTCCTCTGGCTTGATCTTTCTGTTCAGCAGGCTTCCAAATCCTGTATTAACTCCGTAAATGTTTCTTCCAGAATCAATAAGTCTTTCCAACGAGTCCCTTGATTTTTGGATATTTTTTCGTGCTTTATCAGAAATTCCTACCCTTTTTCTATTCAAAACAATATTTTGGAATTTTTCAAGATTTAAGTTGAATCCATCTATCTCAATTGTCTCATCTTCCATGGATGTGATTGATTTCAAGGAATTTAACACTTATGAAGTGATTCAGAAATTCAACATACTTTCGCATTGAAAAATAAAATCAGTTAAATTATAATAGTTATGTAATAACAAAATTTTTAATATGGTTCGGTTTACAGTAGTTAATGTCAAGGTTCAGATTTCGATGCAGGGCAACCGGAAAAGAATGCGATTATGAAGTTACTGCAAAGACAAGGGAAGAGGCAGAAGAACATGCAAGAGCACACGCCCAGCGGTTCCATGAAATGCAGGACTCAACATCCTTAACTGATCTTGTGAACAGATCACTGGAAGAGGTAGAGGACTACAGGGACTAAAATAAATAATCACTTTTCAATGCCAGATTAAAGTAATTGTAGATAAATACATTTATTATTTGTGTGCTATTTTTATTGTATAGGTTCAGTATGCTATTATTTACGCAATCTGATTTTATAAAATATATCAGACAGATTCACTGGTTGTATGTTTAACACCGGATATATTCCAGACATAAATCGCAATTTATAGAATCAAAAGAACAAAACCAAAAACCAATCCAGCAGAAATGATAAGAATCTTGCCATAGTTAATGCTCATTTCCATAGAAGTGAAGGACACTATCAATCCTGTGTTATAGATAAAGTATTGAATTCTGGTCATGGTTTTTCGAACATTGAAATTCATTACCCTTGGAATTAGAATATATGACATTCCAAAGACTATCATTACCGCAAATCCAAAAAATAGGAGGATAAACACAGGATCCTTGTGTTCAGAGGGAAAGCCCCACATGAATCCAGTTAAGAGAAGTATGGCTCCAGTTAGAAGGTAAATAAATGCCGTAATTGTAAATAAAATACCGTAGAAATTATCAGAATCCCTGAGGGACATTGATAAGGATGGGATTTATAAATTTAAATCTTGAGTCTTAAAGATATAATTAACTTGCTCCCTTCACAAATGGGGGTTCATTAAATTTTAAAGATCCTAATTGACAATATTCTGTTCTAAGGTAACGTATGGTTTTTCTGAAGAGATGGACATTTTTGCGTTCAGTGGAATCAGCATTTGATCCTCTCCATGACCGAAAGGAAGTCCGTAAATAGAGGGTTTCTTTAACTGATCCATATATTGCTGGATAATGTCTTCAATATATGGCATTGGCTCCTCGTTACTGTTTATCTGTTTAAATTCACCAAAGGCAAAGCCAGCAAACTCCTGCAGATATCCTGTCAGATTCAGTACTGAAAAATATCTGTCCAGATCGCCTGAGGTAATGGCAGTATCTTCAGCAAAAAGTATTCTTCCAGCGGTCGATGGCATATATGGAGTTCCTATGAGAGAAATTGCAACTGATATGTTTGTGCCAATTGATCTTCCAACTACCTTTCCCTTGTGAATGTATTTAACAACATTCTCC
>JAKBRR010000082.1 GCA_021845325.1 Thermoplasmata archaeon | reverse complement strand
TCGCAGGAGCAGTTTTGCAGAGGGTGGCATGCTCCTGATAATTTCGAGAGATTCCATGTAGAAGGCTTATTGATGATAATGATAATAAACTTGTGCAGTGAAGTTTAAATAATAAAATGTACAGATGACAACATCATGTAACATGAATGTCATCAGTTTTTTGATATCTTATCCTTTGCCAGAGAAACATGGAAAAAAAATAATTTCTGCAAATTGGCTGGAAAGACAGTGAAAGTTTTATGATTAAGTAACATATCTCTCAACATCGCCACTGTAGCTCAGCTGGCAGAGCAGCTGATTTGTAATCAGCAGGTCGGGGGATCGAAACCCTCCAGTGGCTTTCTTTGATAATAGTGGTTTTCTAACAGATTCAATGCGGTTATTTTTGTAGTGTTTCAAGATTTTACTTTCCTGTAAGTTCACACGGACTTGATTATGCATTTTTGTTTTATTTCCAAGTATTTTTCGTAAATGTACCACTATGATTTTTTCCGTACCAAATCTCACAGAATTATACTGTAAAATTGTTTCACACGTTAAATTGCCAGGATTTCGATGGGAATTTAACTGATTATTCGCAACGTGTGAGAGTAAAAAAATTAAGAGAAATCGAAAAAAACCCTGGATAACTCCTCTCTTCCCATAACCGGTCTTTTTTTTAGTTGCCTTAGATGGTTATCTGTTCGCTGTTCTGTTTTTCTTGTAAAAAATGAGGCTTAAGAGAATCTAGGAAACTCTTCGCAGCCTCAAATCCAATATCACTTATTGGCAGATTGGTCTGGAAAGAGCCAATTGTCACTGTTATCATTGTCGGATCAACGGTTTTCTTAGTAATTACGGTTTCCTTCTTCTCTTCAACTTTTTCTGTTTCCTCCTCTCCTGACTTCTCCTGTGAGGTATAAGTCTGTCCAAATGCTATATCTCCAACAATCTCTCTAACGAAGGTTATATCCTCCATGTAAGCTTCTCGAACGAATGATTCAACTTTCTGTGCTTCGTCTGACTTTACGCTAGTGATGTTTCTAATTTTTAGCCAAATCGGGTCATCAGGAACTCTATCTTTGAAATTCTCGTAAAGTTGTTTCCAGAGTGGTATATTGTTCAAGGCAGTGATTAATGCAACTTTCTTCTCTTCCTTTGTGCCGTACTGGGCATCGATAGCAAGATTAGATACTTTGAACTCGCTTGCAGCGGCTTTTTCCAAGAATCCATAGTCTTTCAATGCTGCAATTGCCTTAGTATATGAACCATTGTTCGCTCCACTGTAGCCGAATGTCTTGGCTATGCCATCATCGCTGTTCAGTTTTGTAATAGTGTTAGTCTTATACTCATCGTATAGTTTTAAGGCATTTTGTAGTGAATCCCTCATTCTCACTCCTCTATTAGGTACAACATATTTCCCTATTTTCATTAATGACACCTCCATGTCTTTTGCTCTTCATATAGTCGAGATTAATAAAGTTCATGCTCTAATTGGTGCTTTTTGTCTTATTGTCTTTTTCGGCCATAATTAGACCTAATTTGAACGCTAAAACGCGAATTATAACAAAATCTAGATTAGAGGTCTGACGGAGCTAAATAATTCGATTATCGCGAATAAATAAATTGCACTTAACTAAATACTCTAGAATCCATATTTAATAGTATTTTTTAACTGCTTGCTCATATAAGTAATCCTCTTGCCTTAATTTGCTCAAGTAGTGCATGTTGCCTATAGATGAAGCAGAACGACCTTCAATAAAATCTGCAACTCCTTCAGGCACATTGTTGTAAATCAGGAGGTTATAGGACCACTTTCTAAGGTACTTGGAATTCAATCTAGATTTGCTTATTTGGTGAAAATTGTTGAAGGAAAGAAAATGAAAATAAAATCAGGGACTTGTATCTATTTAAAGTAAAAGAGGAGAAGTTTCAAAGATATAAGTTTAAAAAAGCCCAAGTTCAGATGAGAAATGAACTTGCGTCTATTCTTTTCACTCACTATCTCTAAACTCACATTGATAACACACTTTCTCAATATGAGTGAAGACATACTTCTCAAATTCTTTCTCAAGCGTACTTTCTTTAGCTAGTGCATATTCTAACGTCAACCACTTCTGTTTTCCGTACATATTCAAATCTCCAAGAAGGTTGAAACCAAAGTCTTTTTTTTCTCACTTCCACAATATTCACAGATTTCTATACCCATAAAGGTATTCAGAATGAACCACTACTCAACTCTTCGTTAATTAGTTATATTATCGGTTCTATAAACAATTGTAACCTAATTATGAGCCATAATAAGGCAATTGATAACAGTCAACTTAGTGCTATTTTCGAATTTAATAATTTCTCCAACGGTTATTCAATAGATTAAAGAAATAGGAATTTTGGTATCAGAATTATAGTGAGTCCGAGATATTCGAATATTATTCTATTGCTCTTCTAATGGAACTTCTAATATCTTCTATCACTGAAGAGTCAAGAAACCTGTCTAAGGTTGATCTAACCTTGTCTGGGTTAGAATACTTCTCTAACAAAATGAGATAGTTTCTAAGAGCTAATCGTACAAGATTGAAAAGATCCAGAATAACTTTGTCTTCTACATTTGGAAATACACCGCCGTGGAATATTTTGTTTCTAAGATAATACATTTTCTTAAGATTTTCAAAAATTTCTTGACTTTTAGGAAGATCAGAAGAAACAAGTATTGCAGTCCGTCTACAGATCCTCTCTGTTGTAGAGTAAGATCCTGCCACTATTGATTCCAAACATATTATTAAATTAAGAAACCTGTATGTTTTCCTGTCAGAGAAGTTCTCCTCAAGTGCCTTTGATAGATAATAAATTGGAAGCTCAGCCATCTTTAAGGTGTCCTCTTTCAAAGGACTGGATTTTGAAAATTTGTTCACAATCTTCCTGGTTTCATTGTCGGCGAAAACTTCGTGTGGAAGTGGCTTTCCGAAAAGAGGCATAGGAAAGCTCCACATGATCATTTCTCTGCCATCTGCAATGTTTTTGTAAGTAAGACTATTTGGATTAACAACGAGAAAAGGAGGTTCATCCAAGTCATTCTTGAGATTGACTTGAAACCAGAAAATATCTTCAGTGACTAGCTGAACAGAGGTTTTTATAGGATCTGGCCCTTCTACTTCATCAAAAGTAACTCTTGAAGTAACCCTCCAACCCCCATTCTCATAATATAGTTTAGTTCCATGAGGCAATGTTAGAGTCTTTCCCTGCAAAATATCCGGTATATTAGAATGCATACCCCACTGAAAATCGAACGTCATCATCATTTATGTTTCTACTAAAATCTAAAATTGAATTTGTTCTTAACTATTTGGATGAAACCGCTCCTTTAGGGCGAACCGCAACCAATCGAGCAGGCAGAGTTCTTATGAAGGACCCCCATATAACTAGATCTGATGAATCACAGGAAAGTGATCATTTTCACACAGCCACATTTCGTTATCTAGAGTCGTACCTAAGTGTGATTTGTAATCAGCAGGTCGGGGGTTCGGATCTCTCTAGTGGCTTTCTGCTTTGTTTTGTGTTTAACATATTATCAAATAATTTTCATGAAGTTCAATAGATACACTGGTAAAGTACGACAGGATTAATTAAACTGTAAAATTTTTAATAGACAGGCAGTGTAAATGTAGAGGCTCTACATAGAATTTCTGACTAACATTTTTTGCCTGTATAAAAATAGAAATCTTTATTCTTTCCATGTTTCTAAGAGGTTGATGACCAACCAATGGGCGCTGAAGAGCATTGAACTCGCCAATAATGGGAACTATCTAGATAAGCTCCATCATGTATATCCAGTTGATATTTCTGAGTTCAGAGAATTGGATTCGGAGTTAGTGGGAGAACTCTCCAGAGCCATTGCCAAGAAGGATCCTGTTGAACTTTTCAGGATATGCCTTGAGCTTCCAGTTTTTCCGGTGGAACACCCATATGTAGCTTATTTCCGTTATGATGACAAAACCTTTTTAAAACATAATCCTGAAGTGGCCAAAAAAATAGGAAATATACTATTGAATTTGAGAGTTGACGAGATAATTGCCATGGGCACTAAACCCAAGAGAGCCGTCAAGAGATATGGACAGGCATTCAGGACTTGGCTGATGAGTCTAGAATATCCAAAGGTAGATGAAAACGCCTTTCAGAATGGACATTTGGATCCATCCGAAATCGTCATACACAAAGGTTCGGAAAGTCAATACATGCAATTTGCGAATTCAACTCTTCGATGTGGCTTGGTAAGAAACCCGGATTTGTTGATTAGAAAAGGTGACAAATACCTGGTTGGTGAAGCAAAATTCCTCACAGACATGGGAGGAGGCCAAGATGACAAATTCGATGAAGCAATGAGTTTAGTACGTAGTTTTTCTGGAAGAGCCCATAGAATTGCAATTTTAGATGGCCCACTGTGGATCAACGGACCAGACAGGAAACAAACCCGTGAAGTGAGAAATGCTCAGGCCGATGTTATGAGCTCTCTTCTGCTTCAGGATTTTCTTGAGAAATTCTGATGGAGTCTGATCCCTCGTACACTGCGTAAGGGTGAGGATTTTTTATTTTAGATAACTTTTCTTTTGTGATCCTTATTGCAAGAGGTGATCTATCGATCCCAATCCAGTGTCTTTCGAGTGATTCTGCTGATAAAAGAGTTGAGCCAGAACCACAGAATGCGTCCATCACAATATCTCCTTTGTTGCTTGAAGCTTCAATTATGACTTTCAGCATATCAGTATTTTTCTCGGTTGGATAAAGTGGATAAGGGGGATCCTTGAAGTCCCAGATATCCTGTCTTTTTTTCCCTCTCAGTATTGCATCATCCGCATACACTTTCCGTCTTGGATTCCCGCTTTTCGACCATACAATCAAACCTTCAGCGTCTAACCTATCCAGATCTTCATGCTTATATTGCCAGTGAGATCCTTTTGGCGGCATTCTCCCTCTCCATGGTTGACCGGTTTCCCCATTGACAACCTCCCCATTGGCATGCAGGGGAAAGGTGGTATACCTCCTCCCGGTTTCATCAACTTTGCCAAAGAGTCTGTTCAACTCTCCCTCAGTAAATTTTTCTCTGCTATCATTCCATATAAAGTTGGGCCCCTTTGAGTAGAATAATATTGTATCTTTGTAGTTGCCAAATCCTTGTCGCGGCATTCCTTTGGGATTACATTTAATCCGTGTAATTTCATTTATAAAATTTTCCGGTCCAAAAATTTCGTCCATTACCACTCTGACATAATGTGACATTTTCCAGTCGATGTGAACGTAAATGCTACCGTCTTCTGCAAGTAATTCGTGTAATAGGATGAGTCTTTCCCTTAGAAACTCCACAAATTCGGGTCCCTGCAATCTATCATCATATGCGTGATCAAGAGCGGTGAGCGGGGATTTTTTTAATGTTGCACCGTTAAAAAATCTGCCAGTTGCAAATGGAGGATCAATGTAAATTAGCCGAATCTTTCCCTTGACATCGTCCCTGGTGAACAGATATTTCATAGCATCCGTGTTTTCTCCATGCATCAATATGTTAAGGAAATCTACATCACCTATCATGTGTGAGGATTGAAAAGTTTTCTCAAAAGAAAAAATGGCGGTTTTTTCCAATACTTCTTCACGATTCTTCTTCTGATTGTAGTGCAGAAAGATTTTATCTGAAGATTGCCCAGATCTCACTTTCTATGGCCTCCTTTCTTTGTTTAGGTAATCATGTTCCTCAAAATAAATTCCGTCTCTGTTCATTGTCAGCAAGGATCTTGTCAGATCTATTGCCTCAACTCCGGTTTTTGTTATCAGATATCTGTTTTCTTTTGTTGTCACAAGGTTACAATTCATCAACGATTTCAGGAGGAGACTAGTTCCAGAGCTCTTGACTACATCGTATTGAATTTCAGAGTAGGTCAGGCCTTTTTCCTTGCTGGTCAATAGGGCTTCAAGAATTTCTGGTACGTGTCTCCTGCTTAATACCTTGAGTAATGTCTCCATCATAATCAGATATAATATATGCTTTAAAGCTTTATGTTAGTAGTTTAAGATTATTCATCAGTAACTATAGATATAATAGTTTAGAGTTAAAGAGGATTAATTCAAACACATTTTACTTTCAAGAATACCTACAAAAGTCTCCCATACTGTAATCTACAAACTGTTTACAGTTGGGATAAACTTATCTAACTGCCTTGATTCACACAGTTTTCGTTATTCTCTGAATGACAGAACTACAAAGGAGGAAGCACATTAATAATTCTTAAGTAAGAATGCTGCATGAATAAAAGAGAGGTGAATGTACTGAATCCTCCCAACTTAAGGTTATCCGCTGTTTCTCTTGCAGGTCAGGCCTTATCCATCTTGTTAATTGGAGTTACTGTTTTAACCACAGTTAATTTCGGGATTTACTGGACTTTTCACTTACCTCAAGGAGCACACTACTATCCTATGCTTGGTGTAAACATACTCCTTTGCTCTTCACTTGTTGTCATGCCTATTCTTTTCCGGACACATCCTATTCTCATATTTTCTAAAACCTATTTGGCCCTAGCAATCTTCCTGATCACATTCTTCATTTCTGGATTTCTGTATCTCTTTAATATGTTCGATATTCTACTAGCCCATTTGTTTTTTCTTTCATCCTGAATTTATTGTTGTTAATACCATTTATAATACAATCAACGAATTTACGAAAAGATAAATTGGAATTGAAAAATTGAATATTTTGACTTTGCCAGCCAGGTCCCTCAATTGACACGAATAAATATCGGCATTTTTCTACAATGGTGAAAATTTTATCCGCTACAATAAATTTATTAGAAAGATTGCTTCAGTTGAGATTTTTGCAGGAATCCATATGGTAGTAAACAGTAAGATTGAAAAATAAATAAAATAAGGGAAAGCGGGAAAGTCATTCCGGCTTATGGAAAAGCACCGGGCGATACAGCCTGATCATCAAACTTAGGTGCTGTAAGCATCTTTTCTGGTGTATGGCAAATTGGGCAACGTCTCTTCCATTTCCAGGCCAAATAAATTAAACCTGGTATTAGAAAGAATATGAGTAAAACCACAAGAACAACAGTATTCCAACTGTGCTCGGTGTCTACATTTCTTTTGCAGCTAGGACAATGTTTCATTGTCATATAAATGCATACTGCAAATTATATATATTACTTTCTGAAAAGGTGAAAATGGTCTGATTTACTAAGAAAATGATGAAATGCTTGCATATTTTTAAATTAATGAGTATCGTAAATCCCCCCCCATA
>JAKBRR010000081.1 GCA_021845325.1 Thermoplasmata archaeon | reverse complement strand
CTTTAACATGATCCTGGGTTTGAATTAAAGAATAGGCGTCTCCCCTTTCCAGGAGGTCAAATCTTTCTCCAAAAACTACCTGTGTTTCTCTTTCAGATTCAAACATTGCCTTACTTCTTAAATCTCCAACACCTATCCGTACCTGATACATCCTGCAGCATTCACTATGAGCATATGAAACTTATCCTTTCCATGAGAAGAAATGTTTATCCTAATTCCAGATTCTTGTTGTTATGAATAGACTATACTAATTTAACAATAATGATAACCCTAGAAGGCAGCGAATTAGTTATTCCGTATAATTAAATTATCTATTTTTGTTAATAATTATAATTTTCTCATTTACTTGTGTTGTTAAGGATTGATTCCATTTCGCATGATCCAAGTAATTTTGATACAACATTACTGAGACCATAGATCTTCCTTTCTCTTAGCCATAGTTCCTCATATTTCCTGATTGCACTTCCAAATTCCTGACCCTTAAATTCTCTATTCTCCATGTTTATACACTGTTTCATTAACAGGAGTATTGCATTCATATCCTCTGAAAGTTTTGCACCGCTGTATTTATTAACAAAAGACCTCATTGCTTCATACCACCCTGTTCTGAGTTCTCTCCTTTCTGAGACAAAATTGAGATTTCTGTAAAGTACATTCCTGATCATGGGTGCGCAGTTCAATTTTCCTGCTTCAAACCTTGCTTTGGAACACTCAATATCCTCTCCTGATAATATTGAGAATTTTTTTGGAAATTCCTTTGGATCAGAGAATATATCGGCAGATGCCATAACCAATGGATTAAGAAGCGAAAATAGACACTCTTGCCCCAAATCACCCCATGCAGTTATCATGTATCCCTGCAACTTTTCCTCTTTTGCAGCTTTAAGGAAAGATGTGATATTCTTTAGGGCCGGTTCAAAATCTGGGTAAAACGTGGCAGAACTGTTCAGTGCAGGACATGCTATCTGCTGATCAATATGCCCTATCTCTGATATCCTCCTTCTGAAATGATCCACTGACAGGGGTTCATAATCCCAGTTCGCTATCATGACATTATCCCAGATCTTATCTTCAACTACCTTTGACCAGTATTTTTTCTCTTCACTTGATAGATACATACCTGTAAGCATGTCTCCCCACATCATGGCCTTTTTTCCCATGTTACTGGTTAAATTAACAAGTTCTCTGTAATGCTTTATGTAAAGGTCTGGGCCCTGAAACTTTTCCGTTTTATCTAAGGATCTTCCTCTTCCAAGGGACCACGTTTCATCTCCTCCTATATGTATTAACTTTGATGGGGATGTTTCAATGGCATCCTTCAGTAAATCCTTTGTGAATTTGCTAGCCTTCTGATTGGTAACATCAACACAGTCGTCCCTTTCAGTCCACCATAGTTCACCTAGTTCTCTATATTTGTCCATCTCAAGGAAATGCTCCATATGTCCAAGTAATTCAAGAGACGGAAATACATCAAGACCAATCTTGTTTCCATGTTTCAATATTTCCTTCCATTCTTCTTCTGTGATACGACCTCTTCGTTTACCTATTTCAGGAAAACTTTTCCACGGATATAGGTCTTCAAAATAGATTCCAAATTTATTGTACTTCATGACAAAAAGGAGGTCCATGAATTTTTTGAAGGTTTCAAGTGATGGGACACCTCCTCTTGCTATATCAAGATGAAAACCCCTGAATGAGAAGTCTAATTGCTCGATTACCTCAACTTCTGGAAGAAACCCTTTTCTTTGCATGATAAGCTGGATTGCGGTTGCCGTTGCTATGTTAATGTCCCCATGTGTTTCGACTTTCTTTTCATATACTTTGATGCTTTGAACAGAATCATAGATGTGCCTGAACTCCCACGATCCCTTCTTTATGTTGAATTCCTCCCTGATCTCCTCACGAAAATTAGAAAAACCATCAAACTGTAACCACCTTCCTGTGAACTTGATGCTTTTTGGCTCAGGAACAAGATAAATTTTATCTTCCATGTGCTTATAATTCATTAATATACAAAATCGTTTCTGTTTTCAGAATTTAATTAAATAATATGGGATTCACTTAGACCTTACCGTTAGAAAAGTACGATGAATTATATATCTTAACTAGTTGCTAGAATATGGAAGTAATTTCTAAGTGGTTTTTCGTTATGAATATTTCATTCTATTACAATACATTTCAACTGCGTTTTGAAATTTCAGGTGTTCAAATGTAATTGAGATCATCTGTGAACATTAGGGGTATACCTAGACTGTTTCTATCATGGTTGAATATTAGGCTGGTTAATTCACCATAACCATTTATTTTCCCACTCAATTTTTTTGAAGTGAAGTTCCATTTGTTTCCCGTTTCCTGCTTCAATTCAAAATTTCCTCCAGTTCTTTCATTAATCAATGGAGTAAGTTTCTGGATGATAGAATTACTGTCTAGTATCCTCACTGTGCCAGGAATATTTTCCTTACGTAATCTTATCTCCATAGTAGAGCAGACATCCATTAGATCTAAATCTTCAGTGTTTATGTTGAAATATGCGTCAGTGCACTCCATTTTTTCCATGATATTTCCAAGAGAATGCATAATGGCATATCTAGATCCAGCATATTCCATAATCCTCATTCTTTTATCTCCATCCCTTTTGAATATCACTGCATATGCAACAATCTCCTCTTTCCAATTATAGATTTCAAACAACTTTACTATGTATCCTTCACTGTTGAAGGAGCTGGAATTCATTAACTTATTAAAGTCTTCTTCAGTTCTTAGGAATCTCAATTTTTCCGATTTGTGAATATTTTGGTACACATATGAGTTTTTAATTCTTCCCTCATTATTTGACATCCTTACATCGTAATCAGATTCATTCTTTAAAAGATGTGCCACACCAATATAGATGCTTCCTGTTCTTACACAGTCAAGCTTTTTGTAAAGTTCTATCTCCCCTGAAACAAGCAAAAGATCCACCTTGGACTTTGTGAATACTCTTATGATCTCATTGATAATCTTTGTTGAAAGCCCATTGTGCCTGTGTTCTTTCAGAGTACACACAGAACCTAAAGATGCCACATCAATAACTACACCATTAAGAGATACTTTTGATAAGAGCACGCTTGCCTGACTTACTGATTTACTTCCGTCATCTATGTAGAAGGTGTTTTTTATATTTTCTTCTGTAAAAAGGAAAGGAGATTCGAACCCCATTTCGAAGTCAATTGAATTTTCTGAACCGAATACTTTATTTACTGTTTCCATTAGCCAGTGCATACTTTCTCTTGTTCCTCTTTTAACTTCACTATACATAAATATTAAAAGATCGCATTTTATATTAATTTTAACCCAGCTTTCTATCCTATCACAAACTATTTATCGTATTTTATTTTAATTAAATCAATAATTTTGACGTAAATGACTAAAATTGCCTATCCCTCTTCAAAAATCATGAGTGAAGATAGTCCTTCAGATAAAACCTACAGCCTTGTAAATGGCACCAACAACGGCTTCAGGTTTCACAGAATAGGCTGCTATATAACCTGCTGATTTTGGTACTATTCCAGTATCCCTTGCAATGGACATTGATATATATACTGCATCGTTCTCCTTGGATACAGCAGATATTAAATCTTGTCTATCCTTTAGGTGTTCATTTCTGCCTATCAATATAATCTGTTCATTTTTGCCATTGAATTTTTTTAGATCGTTCAAGCTTCCAGCCTTGACATCTAATCTATCATTCCTGAGTTGCTTTATTATATCATCCTTTGATGAAAGCCTATCAGAAGCAACACTTTCTGCCCTGGAGTCTAGGAAAAATATGTTTATCTTTCTGGATGGATCAAGTGTTTTCTTTCTGATCACCCTGCTAGATATTAGTGACATGGCACTCATCAGTTGCTGAGGAGGCCTAAAATTCAATTGCCTGTTTGGGAGAAAATTTTCCATATGCTTGAGCTTCTTTTTTAATACTTCGCTATCAACTTTCATAACATAATCCGCCATTTCAAGAGTCTGGTTAAAATCCACGCACTCGACAAGATCGACCTCACCTGAAAGCGAATACTTGATTATCTCCTCAAAAGTGTAATTCTTCGTAAGTGCTCCCATGTCAACTGAATCAGTTATTAGCATCCCATCAAATCCCAAGTCTCTTCTTAGTATTTGCTGTATCTTTGATGATAGAGAAGCAGGAAAATCCATATCAAGTTCTTCATAAAGTATATGGGCCAGCATGATAGAGCTGACGCCTGCTTCTATTGCCTTCTTAAACGGAAATGCTTCATTGATTACCATAGTATAGGATCTCCTGTCTCTGGGAAGTGTTTGGTGGGAATCTTCCATGACCCCACCATGCCCTGGAAAATGTTTTGCGGTTGCTGCAACACCCATTTTCTGAAGGCCCCTGATATAAGCTTCTCCATGTGTTGCCACAATTTCAGTATCTTCTCCAAAACATCTCTCCATCATCACTGGATTAATTGTGTTCAATATATCCAATGCTGGTGCTAAATTCCACCTGATCCCACGTTCAAAAAGATCGTAACCAGTTGACATGCCCACAAATTCTGTGAATGCAGTGTTGTTGATATTCCCCAGATTGTAATTGCCAGGACTGTAGTTAGTCCATGGTAATCTTACCACGTTTCCTCCTTCTTGGTCAATTGCTATATAGGGTTCCTTTACTCCATTATCTATTTTGTAGATTTTATTGATTCTATGAATCAGTTGAAGTAGATCCCTGTCATCTGAATAATCAGGTCTGAAAAGAGCGACTGAAGTAGGTAGAAGTTTAGATAATCTTTTCAATCCTTCTTCTCTTTCGAAGCCCACTATGCCACTCTGCAAAAATAATCCAGCTCTCATTCTAAAGGATCATTTAGATATTATAATACCTTTTCGATTAAGATATTTGTGCAATAATATTATCATGATGCTCTAAAATCTTGATAAACTTTAATTAAATATCGAATTAGTTCTATTGATTTTTCAAAAACTATCTGATGTCTTCTTGGAAGATGCTCTTACAAACCTCCAGATACCTGATCCAATAATATGAACCCATAGAATATACCATGAGGGTCCGAAACAACAAAAGGTGAATGAATCTTTAGTGTGCGAAATTACTTAACAAAATTGTAAAATGAATGAACTGGTAGAAATTTTGAAGAAATACATTGATTACTTATCATCATCCTCCCTTTCTTCCCCTTCCCTCGCTTTTTTGTGTTTCTTTGATGTCATGATGCTAGCAACTCCTCCGATCACTACTACTGCTGCCACTATACCTCCAATTATGTAATATATAGAATTACTGGATGTGTGTTTACTAACGGTAATAAGATGCACCATGTCCAGTGCGGGATAGTTGAACGTGGAAACAACTAGATCCTGTGTTGAGTATACCCCGGTGTGATTGGTATAATTACCCCAGTCGTAATTATTAGAGACTACGACCCACCATTCTCCATCGAACAGAGGAATTACTGGAACTACCTGATCAATGTAGACAGCAAGTTCCCTGAGGTAATGATTGGACTGGGATGTCCCCAAAGCATACTCTTCACTGAGGTTAACCAGTTTTGAAGCATAGGAATAGTTATAATTGGTAACACCGTGAAAGGGGGAATACCTGTAAGCAGTGGAGTTATCAGAATCGGTAATTGTTGGCAAAAGATATCCCGGTATGGGTGGATATCCAGATGGATCAGGGAAAACAACAACTTCCCATCCTGTAGCTGAATCTAATGTTGCATATATCGTGCTGGAAGATATGGATGTTATTTCTACCTTGAACCCAGCTGATTCCCACTCGTTACTTAACTCTACTGCTGATGATAAATCCCCATATCCCAGCTGTGTGGTAGTTATTTGTATGGTGACTGGATTTCCATAGCAAGGAAGTGAACTATTTTCATAAACATACAACCCATAATTAGTTGAACCGGGAGTTTCATCTCTAATTATGCCTATTTCAGATAATAGTTCATTTGCCTTTGCCTGATTGTAAGTGTAGCTATTCAGGGATGCTGGATTCAGTCCAATGCTATTATCAAGTGAACTTGTTAAGGTATCATATCCAACTAGAGTGGAACTATTAGAATTAACGATTGAATTTATTGCACTCTGATTAGTCAGATACGCAAGAGCTTGCCTGAACTGAGTTGTATTAAATGGCCAAATATGCATATTGAAGGAAGCCTCCTCAAACTCTCCAGGCTCAACTTCATGGATGGTTGAGTCTGGTATACCTGTGAATATTGGAGCCACAATGGTGTTATACGCCGCGTTAGACCACATTGCACTGATCTCGCCTGATCTCATTGCAGCTGATTCGGATGAGGCAGAGGAAAAGAATCGTATTGTAAGATGGCTCATTTTTGGTGGACCTTGATAATAGTAAGGATTGGCATTAAAGATCATAGGATTCTCACCTACAGTATAATTAGTAACTACGAATGGGCCGTCTGCCACTATGTTATGAAAGTTTGAAAATGTCTTGAAACCAGTTACATTGACACTGTTGGCACTTAAGTTAAGGTCATGTGAGTGAAATGACTCATATGGGAAAATATAAGAGTTGGTGTCCAGCAACCAGAGATCGAAGAAGTCAGGTTCAGGTCTATTTGTCTGTATTTTTATAGTAGTTGAGTTCACTATACTTATCTTTGTTACGTTCAGACTAATCCATCCTTGCTGTACGTAGAGCTCCATTGTAAACCATAAATCAGTTGAATTAAGAGGGGAGCCATTATCCCATTTTAAGTTTTTCTTGAGCGATAAGCACCATGTCATGTTATTATCCTTATGTGATACGTTTTGACCTAATACCATTGAAATAGACGGGAGCGGCGGAAATTCAGGTGTAGCGAATGGCAGATAAAGCATCGATGTTATGTAATAGTCTTCAACAGGTGAAAAATAGTTGAACGATTCCTGAACTATGGTTGTAACAATACCTTCACTTAGAGTTCCTCCGTTGCTTGATGAAGTTGAAGGAGTTGCATTTTGTGAATTTCCATTCTGTTGTTTCTCCATGTTTGTATAATAGGATGCAATACCAAGCATACTTCCAGAAGCCACAAAAATAACAACAATTACTATGGCTAGTAAAATTCT
Organism: Thermoplasmata archaeon; assembly: GCA_021845325.1. The sequence goes on along the minus strand of JAKBRR010000081.1, from coordinate 179 downwards.
TATTCTAGATCTATTATTGAGAATGCTAGTCATAAGCATAGCTATGTCAAGGGTCCTATAATAACTTTAAGATGCATGATTTGATATTATATATTCAAGGGTGAATGCAAGAGTATATAAAGTGACACAGATGAATTAATATAAAATTGGAATTGTTAAATTGAAATTAACACGATCAA
>JAKBRR010000080.1 GCA_021845325.1 Thermoplasmata archaeon | reverse complement strand
TATATTGTAAAAGGTATCTCTCCTTGCGGGAATTTTTCCAATACTTTCTACCATGTTATTAAGCTCCTCAATGGTTGTGTGCTCTCTCCTGTCAGTCGCTCCGAATATTTTCTCGCTAGCTGCGGTTCCAACCAGATCGCTACCCCCGCCATTTAAAGCCATCTGAGCGATTCCTTTTCCAACCGATACCCAATAGACGCTTATGTTTTTAATGTCCTGTCCCATAATTATTCTGGCCATTGCAACAACTTTAAGGTCTTTTTCTCCGGATGATGCAAACTTGACTTTTCCCATTTTCTGTAATGGTGTGTTTTCAATGCTGAATTTTAATGGTATAAACGAAAGAAAACCTGGAACCTCCCTTTCATTTTCCCTCAGCCTGATAAGGTGATCTATTATGTTATCCCAATTTTCCACATGTCCATAAGTCATTGTTGAATTTCCTTTTATACCCATGGAATGGATCAGCTTGGCGTCTTTCAACCAGTCTTCTCCGGAAATTTTTTCTGGAGTTGCAATCTGTTTCCTTACCTCCTGATCAAATATTTCAGCACCGCCCCCGGTGTGTGCATCCATTCCTGAGGCATGGAATCGATCTATAACTTCCTTTATGGAGTTTCCTGTTGTTCGTGCAATAAAATCTATTTCCGGAATGGTAAGTGCCTTCAATGTAACTCCCGGTAAATTCTCCTTTACAGTTTTGAAAACACTTTCATAGTATTCAAGAGGCAGATATGGATTGAAACCACCTACAATATGAATTTCTGTTGGATTAATTTCTTTGGCCTTTGCAAGCTCCGCTTTCACATCATCTATGGTCAGCTCATAACCCTTACTTGATTTTCCTCTGATCTTTGCAGGAACATAGAATGCGCATATTGGACAGCTTGCGGCACAGTAATTGCTGTAATTTATATTATATGAAACAGCATATGTCACCGTATCACCGACCTGAGTTCCTGTCAACTGATTTGCCAGATGCATAATTTCGTGTAGTTTCATATCGTTGAGAATTTCCCTGGCTTCGTTGAATTCAAGCCTGTGGCCTGAAGATATTATATCAAACCAATAAGAATATTCATAGGATTCCACATTCATTCATACTTAATTCCTGATTTATAGTTAATGCTTGCTAAAAATTTTATTTACATTTTATATTTTGTCAAAATATGTTTACCGTAATATCCTCTCCATATTTTCCTTAATATCAATGTCTAAAAATTTTCAAGAAAGTGTTATTACAGCATTAGACATATATGGATTTATGAGACAGTATGATGGTATACTTTCTGATATTGCCAGGAAGGTAAACCAGGGAATTTCCCCTTCTTTTGACGAAATTGTATATATGTACGATTCTGCTCCCATCAGTGATTTGGGGAGTCTTGCCAGATCGATAGCAGATGATTTGACTGGCAAGCAGGTAAGTTTTGTTTCCAATATGATTATGAATTATACCAATGTATGCAATGTAAGGTGCAAGTTCTGTGCATTCTATCGAACAGGCACAGAAGATGATGCATATACTTTGAGTGTAGATCAGGTTGTTGAAAGGGTTAGACATTTTTACGAAGCGTTTGGTATAAAGCAATTGCTCATTCAGGGAGGGGTTAACTCTGAACTCCCGCTGGATTATTATATTACCCTATTCAATACACTCCATGAAAAATTTCCCGATCTTGGGATTCATGGGCTTTCAACTTCTGAATTATCGTTCATTTCGAAGAAAGAGAAAATCAGCATTCCAGAATTATTGACAAGGCTCAGGAGTGCAGGTCTCGAGACAATTCCAGGTGCCGGTGCAGAGATTTTTTCTGATGAGGTCAGAAAAATACTCAGAAGGCCTGTAGGAAGTGGCAGGGAATGGTTATCCATAATGGAAGAGGCTCATAAACTGGGTATCAGAACGAGCGCAACCATGATGTTTGGGCATGTTGAGGAAAGTCGCCATAAAGCTGAACATTTACTTTCTTTGCTGGATTTACAGAAGAAATACCATGGCTTTATGTCATTCACACCATGGAACTTTGAGCCTGGAAACACACAGCTTGAAAAGGAGAATTTGGTTAAATACAGAGCTGGCGGGGAAGAGGTTCTGAGAAATATTGCCATTGCAAGAATAGTGTTCAACAAACATTTACCCATAATTCAGTCTTCATGGCTTACTAATGGAGTTCAAATGGGTCAGATGGCTATTATGTATGGCGCAAACGACTGGGGTGGAACTATTTACGATGAGAAAGTTATTCCCGCAACTGGAAAGATGGTTGGAAATCTCAGAAAGGAAATAATCATAGAGAGCGTAAAGCAAATAGGAATGATTCCCGTGGAGAGAGATAATATGTACCGGGCAATCAGGAATTACAACTGATGAATGAAAATAACCTTCATAACATAATAAAGAATACTGCCGAGGATTTCATTGTGGATGAAATTCCATTGGATTTTCAAAAAAAACCGGATGGAAAATATACCATAATTAAGGTAAGGCTGACCAACTGGGATACCAACAGATTTGTTTCAGTGCTTGCAAGATCGCTAAGAATAAGCAGAAAAAGAATAACCTTTGCAGGAACCAAGGATAAAAAAGGCATAACTACGCAATATTTTTGCATCAATGGCACCTATTCAAACGAACTTGAGACGTTAAAAGACTGTGAAGTTATGGAGGTTTTTAGAACGGATAACATGCTCCGAATGGGCGACCTGAAGGGAAATAAGTTTTCAATTCGTCTAAACCTTGAGGAAGTTGAAGATGATCATATTTTAAACACGAACCGATCCATAGTTGCCGGTGGCGGATACTGGAACCTTTATGGTGAGCAGCGTTTCGGAACTAACCGGAGTAATACCCACAGGATCGGAGAGCAGATTATTAGAGGTAATTTTGAGGCTGCGGCCAAGCTATATCTCTATGACCCGGAATTCGACAGCGATGGGTATAGATTAGATCTTTCCAGAGACTGGAATTATAAGGCAGCACTTGATAATTACCCTGAATATCTTGGCTTTGAAAGGGCAATCCTCTCTCATCTGGCTTCCGGCGGAAGTTTTGAGGAATCACTTGATGTGCTCCCGAAGACCCTTGAAATAATGTTCGTGCACGCATTTCAGTCAATGCTGTTTAACAGAATGCTGAAGATGAGGGCTGAATATTCAGATTCACCGGATAAGGTATATGTTGGTGACTTTGTCCAGCAAAAAGACAGTTATTTTAATGTCAGTGGGGAACTCATTGAAGTTACTTCATTCAATTATGATAAGATCTCAAAATTGTCCCTTGAAAACAAAGTGACCGCTGTTATGCCTCTAGCCGGTTACGAAACCAGACTTCAAAGTGGAATTCCAGGGGAAATAGTAGAGAAAACGATGAAAGAATTCAATGTTACGAGAGAGATGTTCAGAATACATAAAAATGAAAAACTCTCGTCTTCAGGGAATTACAGGGGTGTCAGATTTATTCCGATCGGTTTCTCATGCACAAATAAATGGCTGAACTTTTCTCTCGGGAAAGGTATGTATGCCACAACACTGATTGATCAGATCCTGGAAAATATAAAAAATAGATAAGTTTGATGGGCCTAAATTAAGCCCACTTTCTGGAGTTCTTTCTTGACTTTTATTACTGCCTGCTCAATTTCGCTTTCTTCCTTTGCACCGGTACATACTACTTTGCCTGATCCGAAGAGAAGCAAAACGACCTTTGGTTCTTCCACTCTGTACACTAAACCGGGGAATTGTTCCGGCTCATATTCAACGTTTTCAAGACCAAGTGACATTGCAATATCTGTAAGGTTAAGATCAGCTTCAAGATCATATACCGCTACAATGTTTTGAACTACGATATCCGGGTTATCATAGACTTCTATTCCAGCCTTTTTCAGCCTTCCTATTATAGTCTGGATAGTTAACTTTACATTGGCAAGGTTCTTTGCGCCTGTACAGTTTACCTTTCCGCTTCTGAATATCAATACTGCAGTCTTGGGTTCTGTTAATCTGTATATAAGACCCGGAAACTGTTCAGGTTCGTATTCTGAACCCTCAAGGGCCATTGCTATCTGGCTAAGATCCAGATGCTCCGCAAGTGATGTTGATGCTACAATGTTTTCAATATTGATTTTTTCTCTCTCACTCATATAAATCTATCTGTTATTTATATACAGTATATAAACCCATTATAATTGTTTCAAAGATATAATAATTGATCTTTGCGTGATCACATATTCAAAGAAGCTCTTGCCTCTTCTGACATCCGGCTCGGATTCCATGGTGGTTCCCATACAAGTTCCACATCAGCCATTTCAACCCCCGGCATGTTTTCCACAACTTTCTGAACCTCTGCAAGTATCCATGGGGTAACAGGGCATGTCGGTGCTGTCATTGTCATCTTTAAAAGTACCTTGTCATTGTTAATATCCACTTCGTAAATCAATCCCAGATTGACTATATCCATGCCTATTTCTGGATCTTCCACAACCTTTAGTTCTTCCAGGATTTCTTCTTTGGTTACCATTTCTGTTCACTATATGATTTCTATTAGAAATATTAATGCTTATTATCTTCAGGTGTGACAAACATGAATATTTTTGGAATCATTTATCATTCAATATTGAGCATCTGATTTTTTAACTCAGTTTGAGACAGGTTTTTAAAAGAGAGTATACATGCATCTATGGAATCCTTAACAGAGTTGCAAATCCATTGCTTTTCTGATGTGTATTTTTCTATCAATGAAATATCAAATGCATTTATACCACCAAAATCCCTCAAATGTGGATCTATTTCAGATGAATGACTCTCCCCGAAATGAATTCTACCCAACTTATCAACCATAACAGAGCAAATGGATATTAGTAGCACACCCTTCGTAGATATCAGTTTGAGTCCGGGACATATGCCTATTGAAAAATCATCATCTTCCAAAACCTCGGTTGCTTCAGTCGTGGCAGTATTATAATTGTCAGGAAAAAAATCCAGTGAATAGTTCCCTTTACTGATCTTTCTGAAAAATATGTCTATTTCACCAAATGAACTTTTGAGATATTCTTCAGTTTTCTCAAAGTAAGGTTTCCATATTTCATTTACTGAAAATTTAATTTTTCTATTGAGAAAACCATGCTCATCAATTTCTCCCCTTATTATTCTTCTCGAGCTTATTGGCATCAGGTCCCTTGCCAGCATGAGGGGGACTGTTATAATTGTAAGCGGTTTCAGGCCGTTCTTCTCCCGCTTTCTATTTATCCTATTTGCTGCACCCTCAGTTTCTTCTGATACAACAATGTGTGTATAATTTTCCTCGGTTGCAGAATCTCCCTCTGTTGATTTAAGGGGCCTTATGGTAAAATCTGAGCCTTTGCGCTTTAAATATTCTTCAACCACCTTCATTCTCTTATCGTAGGAGACGATCTCGTATGGTTTGCTCTTGCTTATAAAGGAAGATTCTGTAAGTCCGATTATTATTGGTATTCCTAACCCTGCAGCGGCATCCAGAAGTGCCTTATGACCGTCGTGTAAGATTGTAAATGTTCCAGCCACTATTACTTTCATGCTTCACTTTTTTACGAATGTTTTCCTTAATCTCCTTATTCCCTCTGAAAGTTGATCATCGTCTCCATATGTGAAATTCAAACGCATGCTTCTTTTCTGAGCACCTTTCGTGGTGAAAGCCTGGCCGCTAATATAAGCAACTCCGTTTTTTATGGCCTCTCCAATCATCTGTTTTGTGTCAACGTTCTGTGCAACCGTTAACCAGACAAACATACCTCCTTCCGGTTTTGACCATACTGAACCGTCATTGAATTCATTTTCCAGTGCATTTACCATTATATCTCTCTTTTTTCTGTACATTTCTATGTTGAGCGCGACCTGTTTATAGATAGCACCACGTTTGATATATTCATAGGCAACGTATTGAGAGAATGTGTTCGTGGCAAGATCCAGTGCCTGTTTGATGAGATTGAACTTTGCAATAACTTCAGTTGGTGCTATAGTATAACCAAGTCTCAGTCCGGGAGTCATTACCTTTGAAAATGTTCCGAGATAAAGAACGTCTTCCCCTCCCTTGAGGCTTCTCATGGCCGGTACATTGTTTCCATAATACCTCAATTCTCCATATGGATTGTCTTCTATGAGGGGGATGTCATAACTTCTGGATATCTCTATGAGATGCTTTCTTCTATCCAGAGGCATTGTATATCCCGTTGGATTCTGAAATGTTGGTATGGTATAGATAAAGGAAGGTTTCCTGCTTTCTTTGATGAGCTGCTTAATCTTTTCCTCAAGAAGGTCGGTCTTCATACCCATTGAATCCATTTCTATTCCTTCCATCCTGAGATCATTTGCACTGAATGCAGAGATTGCCCCTACATATGTGGGTTCTTCTGTTATGATTGTATCTCCCGGGTTAGCCAGAACTTTTCCAAGCTCGTATAACCCCTGCTGAGACCCAGAATTCAATATGACGTTCTCAGGAAGGCACTTAATTCCCTGAGTCTTTTCAAGATATCCTGGAATAATATCCAGGGTTTCCTGAACACCAAGCGTGTTAGCATATTGAAAAACCTGAGCCGATCTTGTTTCGATAAGGTCATTCATGATACTTTTCAATACTTCTGAAGGAAATGTCTTTGGATTTGGCATACCTCCTCCAAGCGATATTAGACCCTTTGTAGAAGCCATTTTTAAGAGCTCACGAATTTCTGATGGTTTCATTCCGTCAAGAAAATACGAGAATTTGTAATTCATTCTCTCACCTATGCACATTTCTAAGAGAAATATAAAAGTGCTTGAACCCATCAATAGAAAACACTTATAATGTTGCTGAAATTTGAGCGGGATGATATCCACTAGACTGACATGGAAAGTCAGCGTTATCGGCGAACCGGGCTCAGGAAAGAGTTCACTTATTTCAAGAATGGCTTACGACAGCGATTCTGTATCAGGTTCATTGCGTGGTTTGATTAGAAAGAAATTGAATGTCGTCTACGAAGGAGAAACGCGAAATGTTGAGTTTCTTTTTCAGGAAATAGAGGGTTTTGCCGGTGCTGATAACCTTTTATCCAGCTCAAACGGAGTAATTATTGTTGTGGATATCACGAATCCCGTTGATTTAAAGGGCCTGGCAAAGTTTATAGACTTCATTTCAAATTTTGGCAAAAATCCATTAATATTCATTGCGGGATCGAAAATTGACAGAAGATATGAGGCAAAGATCTGGGAGGAAGATCTTGAACCGTTGAAGAAAAATCAGAATACGAAATTGTATATGGTTTCATCACGACAGTCTGAAACCGTTAAAAATATGTTAAAC
>JAKBRR010000079.1 GCA_021845325.1 Thermoplasmata archaeon | reverse complement strand
CAAACCTTTGCCATTCTCATTGTCTGTTTCGTATATGTAGGATCTGAGCAATTCCTCTTCCGCCCTTAAATTAGAAAGCGAAAATGCCACAGGGCTGTAATCTTTCAGATAGTGATCAAAGGTTGTTCTAACCTTGGCGTATTCTATGGCTTTGTTTAGAGAACCTTTGATTATTCCCAGATAAATTGCCGCTATCTCAAGACTTGAATCTTCTATTGCCCTGACAATATCTGATCTGAGACCCAGATTCTCAGTGCCTGATGTGTCAATAATTACGTCAGAAATGCCTAATCCCCTGATTCCCAGAGATTTCTTGTTTTTAGCTTTCTCTATCTTTCCCTTAGCAAGAATTAGATTTTGACCTGACCCGTCCAGGGCAATAAACTTATTTGCAGTTGGAAAAATTACATCCTTCTTCAGAATTCCCTTTCCGTCAGAACCTTCATTTCCGGACGAATTGCCATACCCTTCCAGGATCTCTCCGTAACCAAAGCCAAGGGTGGATTCACCTGAGAGTATCTCCTTAAGATAATCCCCTGCTTTTCCTTTATTCAATAATTTAGAAGCTATGGAATTGTATAAGAAAACAAGAACTCCAACTGATGGAGAAAACGAGGAGAGCTCTTCCAGAATGGCTCTGTATGAAGCCCCATCCAGTTCCGAACCTCCATATTCCTGCGGCGCCGTTGCTCCCAAAAATCCCTGCTCTGCAAGTTTTTTCAGTAGATCCTTATGGATCCCTTCCCTTTCTATTTTTAATGCTATGTTTTCAATGTTTTTTGCTGAAAAATCCCTCACTGTTTCCTTCATTAATTTCAAGTCATCATTCACTGGAATCACTCTCCTTTTCTAGCATCCTTGCAATAATCAATTTCTCTACCTCACTGGTTCCTTCCCATATTTCCATGATTTTTGCATCTCTGAAATATCTTTCAAGATCTCCACTCAATCCATACAATCCTGTAAGTTCCATGGCCTTTTCAGATGCAAAAACAGCTGTCTCTGAGGCGTATCCCTTTGCCATGCTTGTTATGGTGGGATTTGGCTTGAATTGAAACAGGTAGGAAGCCGCCTTATACATAAGAAGCCGCGCAGCTTCAATTCTTGTTGCCATGTCAGACAGTGTAAATTGAACGTATTCATTCTGCAATTCTCCTGATGGCGCGTTATTCTTCAGATATTCAAGTGTTCGATCAAGGGCACCCTGCGCAACTCCTATGGCCTGCGCTGCAACGAACACCCTGGAAATATTGAAAAAAGTCATTATATAGTAAAATCCTTTCCCTTCCTCTCCTATGAGGTTTTCCTCTGGAACCTCAACGTTATTGAGAATCAACTCAGCAGTGTTTGTGGCCCTAACTCCAAGTTTCCCCTCAAGCTTATTTGCTGAGAATCCTTTAAATTTTGATTCAACGATGAAGGTACTCATACCCCTGTGTTTCTTTGCTGAATCAGCTTTGGAGGTTCTTGCAAGCATTACAAAAAAGTCTGCGATTTGACCATTGGTTATGAACATTTTAGATCCGTTGAGTATATATTTATTCCCGGATTTGGCAGCCTCCGTTTTGTTTGCAGCAACATCACTCCCTCCTCCTGGTTCAGTAACTGCGAGTCCCATCATTTTCTTTCCTTTGTTTACCTCTGAAAGATATTTTTCTTTCTGGGCATCGTTGCCAAACAGCATTATAACTTCTGCTCCGAAATAAGGAACCGTTACTGATATTCCCAGACCTGCATCGACTCTGCACAGCTCTTCAATGGCTACCATTGTTTTCCATGGACTGGAAAAGTCAATGATCCCCTTTTGCAATGACTTCACTCTTAAATCATCTGGGTAGCTTTCTTCGAAATCACGTTTTCTTGCAACTTCACTGGTGAATTCGTCCAAAGCAAATTCCCTTACCATCTTCCTGAAATCCTTAAGTTCGTCACTTAGCTCGAAATCCATTTACATCCTCTCCAATATGGTAGAATATCCCTGTCCTCCCCCCACGCATAGTGTTGCGAGGCCAAGTTTCTTACCCCTGTCAACGAGACTGTTTGCCAGTGTTCCCGCCAGCCTTGCGCCACTTGCTCCCAGAGGATGCCCTATGGCTACGGCCCCGCCGTTCACGTTGACCTTGTCTCTGGGGATTTTGAACTCCTTCATTGCATTTAACGCTACAACAGCAAAAGCTTCGTTTATTTCCCAAAGATCGATATCATCGCTTGAGAGTCCCGCTCTCTGAAGAGCAAGTTTGGAAGCTGGAACCGGACCTTCACCCATTATTGAAGGATCTACCCCTGCCCATGCAAATGATCTGATTCTTGCAATTGGCTTTAAGCCGTATTCATCAACCTTCTTACCGCTCATAAGTGCAACGGCTGAAGCGCCCGCATTAAGCGGTGATGAATTTCCGGCCGTTATTTTTCCGCCTTCTTTGAACGCAGGCTTAAGACTGCTAAACCCTTCAATCGTCACGTCTTTCCTTATGCTCTGGTCTTCATCTATTGATTTTTCCGACCCCTGATATTCTACCTTGATTGGAAGAATTTCTTTTTTTAGAAAATTACTATCCTGTGCCTTTTTCGCCAGAACATGGCTTTCATAGGAGAATTTATCCATTTCCTCCCTGGTTATTCCAGACTTCTCAGCCAGTTTTTCCGCAGTTAGACCCATGGAATATGATGTACTCATCTGATATTTTGCATATTCCGGCCTCAATAAGAGCTTCATGTTTGGTTTAATATGAGGATTGTTGTTTAATGGCATATGAGTCATGTGTTCCATACCGCCTGCAAAAACGATCTCAGCATTTTGTGTCATGATTTCCATAGCCCCTATGGTTATTGCATTTAATGATGAGGAACAAGCGCGGTCAAGAGACATACTTGTCACATTGAAAGGCAATCCTGCAAGAAAAGCTGGATGTCTTCCCCCGTATGTCCAGTTTTCATCGGCCTGTAATGCACATCCTGTTATGACATCATTGATCTCTCCCTCTCTAATTCCTGTATCTTTAATGATATTCCTGATCAACATTCCCAGAGCCTCATCCATTCTTATATTATTGAATGCATCCCGCTCAGGTTCAGACGGCCTCGATCTCGAAAAAGCACTTCTTTTGTAACCCACTATATAAACTTCATTTTCCTTTGCCATTTGATTACCGTACCATGTATTATGAATCAGTTAAAATAATCTTTCGATTTCGACATATTTTAATATAGACTGAGTTAATATTACCCTTAAACACAGCCCTATCAACGGGTATTCCGCAGATTGTTAGGGTTATTTTCCTTCCCCGGTACTTTCATGAATAATGTGAAAATAATGGAGACCAGCAGGAACGCCATTCCAGTAAGGAAGATATAACTGAAAGCTGTATGATCTGGAAACAAAGAGTATTCCGGCATTCCAAGGGAGTTTACCCCTGTGATTATCTTTACTTCATACATCGTTTCGAAAACACCGCTAATTGCAGGTGCAACTGCAGAACCTATATTCCTGAATACTACGTTCATCCCGGTTGATGCTCCTGCGTCTCCAGCCGGTGTTGATACCAGTAGGATATTAATCATCCCTACGAAAATGAATGAAAGTCCTATTCCAAGAATGGTGGCGTCTTCCGTAATTTCCAAGGGAGATGCCCGGAAGTAGTAGAGTCCAATGTAAGAAAGAAAGAGTACTACACTTCCAATTTCAATGGATAATTTAGGGCTTAACCTCTTTGTCACCACTGCTGCAACCGGGGCAAAAATCATTGAGGCCAGCGCTGCCGGGAGCATTGTTAACCCGGAGTTGAATATGCTTAGCTGAAAACCGGCAGGTGAAGGGTCCTCCAGAAGTGGAGGAACGCTGTAAAAGAGGAAAAACATTGCTGCCATGGCGAAAAGACCGGTAAAATTGGACAAAAATACATTTCTGATTCTCATCAGTTTCATGCTTATGAATGGTTGAGACCTCCTCGATTCAACCAGTATAAATAGAAATAGAAGGATCGCTGACATGATGAACGTTATTTCAATTGAGAGGCTGTACCATCCCCATGACTGACCCTCGGAAAGACCGAGAATCAATAGGACAACACCACTGGATATGAGACTGATTCCAAGAAAATCTATGGTGGACTTTGTTCTCTGGCTGTTATCCCTCAAATATAGGTATGACGCAATTAACAGACCAAATGCCACCGGGATGGCAGAGTGATAGGAATATTCCCATTCATATGTTTGTGTTATCCAGGCTCCAAGGACTAATCCAAGGGCTGCCCCTGCCGTAAATGTCGAGCTTAATATACCCTGCGCAAGAGGTAGTTCCTCCTTCGGAACCTGATCGTTCAGCAGGGCAAATGCCACAGGAAACATTCCCATACCGAGGCCCTGAACTGCCCTGATTGCAATGAATTCCTCCAGCGTGGTTGCGAACCCTCCGAAAGATACTGCTATGGCGTAGATTAAGGATAAAAGCATGAATATCCTCTTTTTGCCATACATGTCAGCGAGTCTTCCAAAGATTGCTGCTGAAACGGTGCCTGAAATTACATAAGCGGTGATTATCCATGATAGAGAATCATAAGATGCATTGAAATCTGCTTTTAAAATTGGCAAGGCAGGTGTAATCATCGTCTCTACGTAATTAACAAGTATACCCATTATTGCCATTATGATAATAGTTGCAGTTGCGTGGCTTGATAGTCTCCTGCCTTTCTCCACAGCAAAGGAATTTTATTTCCTATTTAGTTTTTCAGTTGTCCATCTGAGGACTTCGCAGTTATTTACAGGCATTTACTTTAACTTGACGCGCAGAATGAACTGAAAGCGCTCCTGGAATAACAAATACCTCATCTAACTATAATGGGCTGTATTCATTGAGATTTTAATATGATAGAAAGGACATCAATGAATGGTGCAGTTCCATTTCATACTTCAGAATAATTGTCCGTTGTAAGTATTTTGTATTTCCACCGGAAAATTATTCACCCGGAAAAACTTTGTTTATTATACATGCAGGTTCATAAGTTACAGTTAATCCAGGTAAATCCTCATTTTCTGACAATGCCTTAACATTAATTGGAAAAATATAAAGAACGTAAGAACATCTCCATTAAGGTAAAGAAAATGGTAGATGTCATAGTTCTGATTAAGCAGATGCCTGATCTGGAACAGGTAAAGATAGACTCCAACACAAGGGAACCAATGATAAAGAATGTTCCGAAAACTGTTGAGATTCTTAGCGAACATGCGGTAGAAGAGGCTGTAAGATTAAAGGAGAAATACAAAGGTAAGGTAACCGCAATTCTCCTTGGCAATGAACAATCATCAGCCATAATGAAAAAGGCCTTTGCAATAGGAGCGGATGAGGGGATCATCATAGACGGCTATGAGGAGAATAACCCAGCAAATACAGCAAGAGTACTTGCAACAAAAATCAAAGAGATCAAACACGATCTTGTAATCCTGGGAAACCAGTCTGCAGATTCAATTACCGGTTTAATACCTGGAATGCTTTCGGCCCTTCTCAATGAGCCGCTTTTAGGAAATGCCGGTAAGATCGAGGTAACAGGAACTACAGTGAAGGTAACTAGAATTCTTGAAGAGGATAACATAGAGATAGAATCTCCAATGCCATCCATAGTTTCCATAAGTCAGGAAATAAATGAGCCAAGACTTCCCCCAGTTATGCAGATTATGGCGGCTGGAAGAAAGCCCATAAAGACTGAAAAAATAGCTCCGGTTATTTCAAAGGCAGTAACTCTCGTTTCTAACAGAGCCCCAAGAAGTGAGAGGAAGAAGCTCGTTTTCGAGGATATGGATAAGGGTATTCCAGAGGTTGTAAAGGTACTCAAGGAGGGGATGAAATGAAATTTTTAGTGTTCTCTGAGAACCTTGGTTCACTCAGTCAGATGATCACATACCTGAGGGAGAAAGGGGAGGTTATTGGGGTTGGTATTGAAAAATCATCTTCCGAGGCAGCAAATTTTGGAGCTTCAAGAATATACTCCATTAAGGGAGATATTCTTTCTGACAGTGCAGCAAAGCTCCTGGAAGAGTTGTTTAAAAAAGAAGGCGCGGATAGTATTTTCCTGAGTTCATCAATTCTGGGAAGAGAGGCTGCAGGTATTCTATCAGTTTCATTGGGAGTGGGAATTGTCCCTGAAATCAACGAGATTTCCTTTGATGGTTCAAAGGCGGTAACGAAAAGATTCTATCTTGGAGGTAAAACAGTTCTTGAGGAGGAATCTCAAGCTAAAATATTCACTGTATCTCCAGGTATTTCAGACGCCATAAAATCAGAAAAAACTTCTGAAGTTGTTTCCATAGATGCACCGCAATCTAAAATAAAAATACTCAGCAGACAGTCCAAAAAGGCCGAAGGCAGCAACATTGAAGATGCGAAAATTATAGTTTGCATCGGTAGGGGCCTCGGAAAGAAAGAGGGGATAGAATCTGTTAAGCCTTTAGTCGAGGCCGTTCATGGAGAAATTGCAGGTTCCAGGCCAGTATGCCTTGACTACCAGTGGCTTGGTGAGGATAGACAGATAGGATTGTCGGGGAAAAAAGTCAGACCCGCCATATATGTTGGAATAGGTGTTTCCGGACAGATACAGCACATAGCAGGTATGAGGGGATCTAAAACTGTTATTGCCATAAACAAAGATAAAACCGCTCCAATTTTCGAAGAAGCGGATTATGGTCTTGTTGGAGATCTTTATCAGATAATCCCAAAAATAGTGGAAAAATTGTCCTGATTTTTCTACTTTTATTTTTCTTTTTTAAAGACCAAATGTAGCGTATGTCGAAATCGATTACTTTTTTAACCTTACCTTTATCTACAAAATAGGATCGGAAAGATCCAAAAATGGTGCCTTGATATGAATTTAGTTTCGGTTCTAGTGCTCGCAGGTATACTTATTGCGGTGTTTGCTTTCTTCTATAAATTATATGAAATTCTATGGGATGCAATTAAAATCCCATTGAAAAAACCTCGAATGAAACTCGATCTGGGGAGAAGAATCTACATCCTCATAAGAAATGTATTTCTTCAGGGGAAACTCTTTAAAGACCCCTTTGCAGGAATAATGCATGCACTTATGTTCTGGGGATTCATAGTTTTTGGAGCATACTCAATTGATTTCTTCTATGTTACAATATTTGCACATCAGCTATTTTCTCCCGGCATCCTTTCTGATATTATCTTTTTCACTGTAAATATATTTGCTGGCATCGTAATTGCAGATGTTATTTATGCTGCTGTGAGAAGATGGGGACTCAAGATAAAAAGATATCAGGGATTCAACGGTTTTGAGGCAGCCTTTATACTGGTTCTCATAGGACTTCTGATGCTCACATACTTCGTAATGTCAGTGCTTGAT
>JAKBRR010000078.1 GCA_021845325.1 Thermoplasmata archaeon | reverse complement strand
TAAATTGAGGTTTGCGCCACTTCTTCAACCTGGAAAAATTCTGTGTGTAGCTGTAAACTATGGCGAACATGCAAAAGAAGCTGGAGGCTCTTCAATAGAGGAACCCTATGTTTTCACGAAATTTCCTGAGAATGTGGTGCCTCATAAAGGCAGCATACTGGCACCAAAATCATCCTCCCAACTTGATCATGAACTTGAATTGGCTTTAGTTATTGGTAAGGAAGGGAAATACATTACCAGAGATCATGCACTAGATCACATATACGGATATGCTGTTTTCAACGATGTAAGCTTCAGGGACCGAAGGAAACATTCTTCTCAGAGATATATAACCAACTGGCTCCATGGGAAGAACCTGGATTTTTCAGCCCCAATTGGACCATATCTTGTAACACCGGAAGAAATAGGAGACCCAAACAATCTGCATATGACTTTTAAGGTGAACGGTGAGGTTCGGCAAGATGGAAATACAAAGGACATGATACATAAGATACCTGAACTGATAGAGTATATTTCCAATGGAATAACCCTTAGACCAGGTGATGTGATTTCAACAGGAACTGTTACAGGAAGTGGTCTAGGAACAGGCAAGTTCCTTAAATCTGGAGACGTACTTGAAGGGCATATAGAAAAGATAGGAACTTTAATCAATTACGTTGTAGCCGAATAATTATTTACGGTTTTCCGGCCATAAATCCCATTACTTTTAAACATTCCATTTTAAGTTTATGGGGCAAAACCAAATATCAACATTGAATTTTTGTTATTTCAAATCATAGAGTAGGGAAAAATATCCTTAAACAAGATCAGACTTTTTTAGCGAATCTGAACAATACCCTCAATCTCCCAGAAAAAGCGTTCACCTATTCAACCTTAATAAGGTTCGAACACCTTGTGAAGACCATAAAATCCTGGCAGCTAACAAGTGCCAAACCCGAATATTTGAGAGGTAACAAGTTGAAGTTATGGCAAGACACTTGAAGACTTGAATTTGACCAGCTTTGTATGCAGGTCCAATACTTCTGAACTTTATTAGGGTACATGCAATCCTAGGGGAAAATCTAAAGGAAAACTTTTAGTGAAAGCTAGAAAGTTCAAGGCCAGAGTACTGGTTCTCCAACTCAAGAAAGAAAAGAATTGTATTTTGATATTCATATTTTGAGAGGATCCCACAGATCAAATATGAAGCAATGTGCTTATGTTTCTGTGGAAAATGTTTTCCAGTTCTTCATCGGTAAAACCAGAACTTAAAAGCAAATTCGGATAGGTTTTCATTCTACCTCTACCAGAATCAGGTCCCCAGGGGTAATCTGTAGAAAAAACCACATTTTCAGAACCCACAACATCTACCCCGCACTTAATGGCAGCCTTATTTCCGCCTATCGCTGTATCGTAATAGAATCTCTTCAACATCTCATTTGGAGATTTATTAGAGTTGAAAACTTCTCCTCTTAAATTCATAACTTTCGAGGATTTAGAGTCATAGGACTCCTGAATTCTTCCAATTAGATACGGGACGGTTCCGCCAAGATGGTGAGTTACAACTTTCAATTGTGGAAGCCTATCCATCAAACCTGACAAAACAAGCCTTGTCCAAATTAACGAGGTCTCATAAGGCCAGCCTAGGACATGCATAAGATCAAACTCGATCTCATAAGGCCGGCTCATTCCTTCAATAGTATCCACTGGATGAACATAAATAGGGACACCAAGCTTTGAGGCCCTTTCTAAAGCAGGAAAAAATGCATCTATTGGTTTTCCAAGGGAGTTAGTTGGAACCATAAAACCTTTTAATCCCATGTTTACGGCCCTATCCATCTCTTCCAAACCCCCAGATTGAAGTGAAAGCAGAGGAATAGTTCCCAAAGCTATAATTTTGCCTTTGCTTCTTCTAGAAAGTTCAATCAAATCATCATTAAGAACAGATGTCAATTGAAGATTCTCTTCTGGGCTCAAATCAAATGTATTTGGTTCTATTATGCTGTGCACCATAGTAACCTGAAGATCAAAACCAAAACGTTCTAGATCGGAAAGTCGTCTTTCCATTTGAATAAAATTCGGCTTTTCTTGCGATAATTTCATTGTGTATTCTGCTGCTTTCCTAGCGAGCTCAGACCGAGTATTAGCTAGTTTTTTGACAAAATTGATTGGAGTACAGTGTGTGTATGCATCAATAATCATAACAACTTATTCAGAAGTCAAATAAAAAACTTGCATCAATAATAAGATAATACTTTTAACTTAAACTTAATAAGGCGTTAATGAGTTCAAACAGGTTACCATTATCAATTGCATTTTGGGATTATGACCGTACCATTCCACTTCTGGAGGGTAAAATAAGAATTGATGGAGTTGAACCAAGATACGTTCCTTTGTGGGTGGAGGAGACATTTTATAGAATGTTGCATAATAATGAATTTGACGTCTCTGAAATGTCGTTTGCGGCATATGTCACATCCCTTTCGGAGGTACATCGCAGATTTATTGCTATTCCAGTGTTTCCATCTAGGACATTCAGACACAGATCCATTTACGTAAACAAGGAAAGTGGAATTGAGCAAGCTTCCGATCTCAAAGGTAAGATAGTCGGTATACCTCGCTATAGGCAAACAGCTGGAGTTTACATTAGGGGAATGCTGGAAGATTATTACAGTGTACCAAGTAATTCTGTGAAATATATAACTGGGGGATTAGAGGACAACCTTCAAGAGGGAAAATTCTGGGTCATGTCCGAGCTCTATGATAAACTCAGAAAAGAAAAGGGCATTATAATTGAGTCTGAAACACAGAAATCCCTTTCAAGTATGCTAGAAAGTGGAGAAATTGATGCCTTATACACCGCAAGAATGCCTTCGACTTTCAAGAACACTGAAAGTAAGGTAGCAAGGCTGTTTCCAGATTACAGGATGGAAGAGATAAACTTCTTCAGAAAAACTGGCATTTTCCCAATTATGCATGTTATAGTACTGAGGAAGGAAGTTTATGAGGAAAATCCTTGGGTAGTTTCATCCCTCATTAAGGCATTTAATAGGTCTAAGGACTTAGCCTATAAGCTAAACTACCAGACCGGTGCACTCAGGTCTATGTTACCCTGGATGAACGAGGAAATAGAAATAATGAAGAATATTTCAGGTGAGGACTACTGGCCATATGGTGTGGAAAAGAATTTAGTAACTCTTAATGCATTTCTGAAGTATATATACAAGCAGGGGTTAGCGCCAAAAGAATACAAGCCAGAAGATATATTTGCTAAGGAGTCTTTTGATCTTTTTCAGATAGATGACAATTCTCCTGCGAATCTTTAATTTAAGTCATTTTGCTATTGAAACACACATTCTTAACTTTATCAAGGAAGACCTATTGTTATTTGAAATTTATATCATTGATTAATTCCTCTTTGTAGGCCCTATTGTGAATTTGTTTCAATTGAGAAACAAAACGCTATTTTAATATCTACTGGTAAGTAGTACACTAACTATGCTTAAAAGGGGATTTCCAGAAAGAACATACCAGTATTACTAACATAATTTTTAAAAATATCTGACTTGGACACAAGGAAATAATTTTTAAATATTATGTGAAGTTGCGCCATTTTTTCTCAGAAAGTCCAGAACAACCTGACAAAATTTCTCTGGTTGATCAAGGGGATTTATGTGGGCAGCATCTTTTAGGATTAACAATTCTGAGTTAGGAATATGCTCATGAAGGTAGGTAGAATATTCGCATGGGGTAAAAATATCCTCTTCACCGCATATTATCAATGTTGGGACATCTATTGTGGAAAGAATGTCAGTGTGATCTGGTTTATTTATTAAAGCTTCTAAAGCCCCAATTATGGCGTCCCTTTCCATGTTTGCACTCATACATTTTACCAAATCCAAGACCCAAGGTCTATTTTTTATTGTGTCTTTAGATAATCTATTCTGTACGTTCTCAAGATATGTACTAAATCCGTGATTCAACAGAGTGTCAATTTGATTCTTTCTTCTTTTAATTATTTCCTGACTATCCTTTTGTGCCTTAGAACCTGCTAATACTAAAGAGGAGATAACAGAATGTTTCTTTTTCCATATTTCAAGTGCTACATATCCTCCAGCAGAAGAGCCAATAAAGGATGCCTTCTCAACTTCCAATTCTTCAAGTAAGTTAATAATATCATCTGCAAATAGTTCTATAGACATTTCCCTTCCATCTAGGCGATTGTCTCCATGCCCTCTCAAATCAGGTGCAATTACCCTATAACCGGCTCTTAAAAAACTAGGAATGTGGTATTCCCACATTAGC
Source organism: Thermoplasmata archaeon (assembly GCA_021845325.1). The sequence continues at coordinate 3,083 of JAKBRR010000078.1, read as the reverse complement.
TTTGAATGGTTAAAACTATGGAGCATTACTATTGGATAACCTTCACCTAGATCATAATATGGTTTCACTCTCAAACACCTCTTGGAGTATTTTGTGTACTATTTTGATAAAAAATTAGTATATTAAAGGTTGTGTGGAAATCTCTGTTTATTTAATATCATGAAATCTGTTCTCTGTACTGCCCGGCATTCTTGAATATAGGTGCATCAGAGAAAGTAAAAATATAGAGGGGTTTCTCTCCCGTGTTATTGAAATAGTATTCTTTCCATGATCCTATTGTTACAACGTCATAAGGCTCGATGGTCAACTTTTTGTCCTCTTCCGGAAAAACAACTTCCCCGCTTCCATTAAAGCATATTAAAATGAGATTCTCAGTTTTCCTCATAACTGGTCCTGACTTTCCAGGCTTGATGTACCTCATCCCAAGATTCATTGTCGGAATAGGATCTTTTCCCGTTTTTGGATCGATATAATCCAAGTGGAAAGCATCCTTTTGCTTATTTTCAGAAACCAATACTTCCATAGCTTTTCTCACATCATCAAACCGATAATACAACAGCCTTGCATTCGTGGTTTTATTGTTTTGTGAGTTAAGGCTTCTGCCATGAAGAGCTTCATTGGCTGCTACGTCTCTTTCGATTTGTTGATTCTTTCCACCCATAGTAGAATAGAATATTCCACCGATCCAATAAGAGAAAATAAGATCAAGTCCATCAAACCATATAGTGTCACTTGTGCCTGTATTTCTATGATCGTGCCAAGTCCAGTTTGGCGTTAGAATGAGATCACCTTTCATCATGGGTATTTTTGTCCCATCCACAATCGTGAATGTTTGGTCACTTGCGGACTCTAAAACAAATCTGAAAGCATTCGGGCTGTGCTTATGAGTTGGAGCAATCTGACCTGGTTTTAGAAGCTGTATTCCACCTCTCATAGTCTGGGTTGTCGCAGCTGGAAAATAATCTTTCAGACCGGGATTCTCAAATTGAACATTCACCCTGTCTGCCTCTTCTGGACTTAACATTTCGCTCAATTCATATAGCATTTCTCTAGCTTTTCTGTACTCCCATTTATGGGTTCTAGTAAGTGGTTCTGGGGTTGGTGTAAAAAGAGCCTTCACCTTTCCCTTTCCTATATCTGACTGATAATATGTATTAAAACCCTCATTCTCGAGTCTTTCTAAAAAATTTAACAATTTCTGCTCCATAATGCTTCAGCAAAAAATCATACTTTAATTTTACGAATGAATAGAATCAAATAGGTTTATTCAGTGAAACAGAAGCTCTACCAAACAAAATTATAGCCTTCTGAACTACTAACATTTTAAAATTTGTTATAGAATATTAACACCATGGTTTTCGAATTTAAAATGATACTGATCAATCTTCGATGGTTATATTTAGTATCGTTTATGAGATGATAAAGACTCCAGGGAAGTATTTATGTTTAAAATGACAATACATAGAAATAACAGTTCGGAAATCTAGTTAGTTCTGTAATTTCTTTATTTAGAATGATTCAAGGTGGGCCTACTATTGAAATTAAGTATGTATTTTTATACAATTGCTGGTCATTGGTTAATATTCCTTATCTGATCAATAACTTAAGCGCCTTCTTCAGTGTTTATTTCATCTGGTGCAGTTAATTATAACAGGAATCATCTAAATTTAGAGAAACTGTTAAAGCACCTCCAAATTTCACTTGGTCAGGGCGAATTCCTGCCTATGATTTTTAAAAATTATTCAAATCATGATATGGGAATTCAGGGCGCAGATAAATTGAATATCGAAGGATAAGAGAAATGGGAATTTGGAATATAATTGTCTTTAGTACTAAACCATCCCTACTCATGACGTCTTTGAATCATACTTCTGGGAGTCCTGTGTTAAAGGTCAAGAGTAGTTTCATCAAATATATCCTCTAGACTCAGTCTTGATGGTATAAGACCTTGGTTCTCCGACATCTCGATCAAATCTTCCAAAGCTTTTCTGTTTGATTTTATTCCATATGGATAGGGATCATTTCCAAAGATTTTCATCTGTTCTATCCAGTGTGGGTATGCAAAAATCAAACTCGACTTAATGATCTTTTCAAAATGCTGATAAGCATATTCCTTAGATTCCTGAAACGCCTTAAATAGGTTCATTGGTAGCCATCTGTATTTTTCAGCAAAATCAGGTTTCACTATAACTGTATGATTTATATGGGAGTATTTGTGTTTCTGGAAGTATCTCTTTCCTTCCTTAACTGGATCTTCAAACAAAAGCCTTATTCCTTCTGTTCGGGTAAGGTCAAGGTAGTCAGTTCTATTAAGTAGAGAGGGCATACCCGGGTAAGGACTGGGCATAAGAGCATCAATTTTTCCCTCAAGAAGAGCAGTTTTAAGTGTAATACCATCTGGAAGGTACTCAACTGATACCCCATTTGGGGGCTTGAAAGAGGTCTCCCCGCCATGGCTAAGTTCTCTTCTTCTCTCCATGTACCATGTCAGGTCAGACGGCTTCAGATCGAAATCCTGCTCTAATGCTCCCCTTAGCCAAACTGCTGCCGTCACTTGATATTCAGGGAGGCCGAATTTCTTCCCCTTAAGATCTTCTGGTGAATTAAATTTTGAAGCAGTGCGGACAAATATTGCAGTATGAAAAAATGATCTATATGGAAATACTGGGATCGCTTTCCATCTTCTTCCTTGTGATTTAGATATTAAAAACGTGGACATGGACATTTCAGAAATATCAAAAACCTCGAACTTAAGCATGCGCCAGAATGTTTCAGAAGGGGGAGACACAATATAATTGATATCAAAACCAGCTGGCTTTACAACACCAGTCATAAGGGCCATTGTTCTGTCGTAGTCTGCCATTCCAAGGCTAAGTTCTAAATTTGCCATAATACTGCAAATAATTGTTTCATATATTCTTGCTGATTCATTATAGCTAGGGAAATAACCCATTTAATTCATCTAGTAATCAGACTGGTCTACCTTGAATCTCTTTAAAGATTCATTGAAAGGAATGTAAATAATAAAGAAATCAGAGCATTTCGAATAATCTCCTCAATCTCTATTGAATTCGAACGAGGAC
>JAKBRR010000077.1 GCA_021845325.1 Thermoplasmata archaeon | reverse complement strand
AAAATCACCACAGATATCTGTAACTTGTGTCCATTGAGTATATTTACTTTGTTAATAAATTTGATGAATTAATAAAGATGTTGGTTTACTTCGATATATTTTCCAATTGTTTTGAGTAAGTGACTAAAACAGTTTTTTTTATAGATTTAACTAATTTTGCAATACGGGCTAGTTAGAAATAGGCTCTCGGAATATTAAATGTTACATTCAGATTCTTGACAGATAAACTGAATAATGTTTACCAATTGACCAGAGGAGTAAAGAATAAAACTTGTTATATATTTAGCAATTGTATCAATTAATGAAAAAAACAAAACCCCCACCCTCCTGAAATAAATTTCATATAGAGTGTATTAAAACCAAGATAAGTAATTAATGAAAACACAGCGCTAAATGCCAGTGCATAACTGAGATATCTCAATAAACAGGTTCAAAGTATTGATTAATAAAGAAAAGGGAGATATAATCTAACAATGAGGGCACATGGGATTTATGTAACTGATCAGAATCTTCTCCTTCAGTACCAGTCCCATCACCGGTATATTCTTAAGCATGAAAATAGGGGAAGAATCTAAGGATGAGAAATCATCCAGTGATGTTGAAGCACTCTTAAACTCAGTCCAGGATGCTTTCCACAGTCGCATGAAAAAGAATGATTAAATTATATTTCATGTTTTCTGTTTGTCATCACGAACTATAAAAAAACAATTAAATTTAGACAATGTCGTCAAGAACAAAAATTAATATATTGTTAGAAATTGTCAATTGGTGTTTAAATCTGTCTAAAATTTTCATAACCGGAGGAAATGGAGTCCTTGGTTCTTCACTGTCTGAATTGTTCCTAAGGCTTGGCGATGAAGTAATAGTAACAGATATTAACCGCATTGATGAATGCTGGCGTCTCATTGAAAAGGGCATATTGGATCAGGTTGAATATAGATGGAAAGCTTCTCAGGATATATCGCAAAGAGACCTTGATGGTGTAGATCTAGTTATTGACTGTGCAATAGGATTTCCAGATCGCCCTTTTGGTAACGAATCCCCAAGGGGAACAATAGGAGCAAACTTAGAACCAGCAGTTGGACTGCTAGAAAGTCTTAGAAAGCTAAGTTCACCGCCACCCGTAATTTATCCAAGCAGTTTCAATGCTCTTTATGGAACCAGAGGATTATATGATGAGAACACGTCGGTCAACCCCACTTCAATATACGGCTGGACTAAAGCTGCAGTAGAGCAGCTCTACAGAACATATCATCACTCTTTTGGTATCCCTGTCATTATTACAAGAGTTGGATCGAGTTATGGTGAAATGATGAGGACCGACGAACTTATAGCAAAATTAATCATATCTAATTTGCAAAATCGCGAATTTTCACTAAGGTCACCATATTCTAAAAGGCTTTGGACATACCTCGGGGACGTTATGAGTTTGTATGAGGCAATAGTAAGAAAAAGCGATTACGGTCACGACGTTGACTTCCTTAATGAAATAGAATTAAGGAACTCTATCATAAATGTTGCCGGAAATGCTGGAGACGAGATTCTTACAAACGTGCAAATTGCAAAACTCATTGGAGAAGTTATGAATTCACACTCCGCTGTAACATTGAACTATTACTATGAGCCTGGGGAGATGATAAATGGAGTGCCGGTGGAATTTACAGTAAGTTCAAAATGGTCCAGAAATCTCATAGGGAAAGCACCGGAACATAGTCTAAGAGAAGGAATTAAAAGAACTTCTGAATGGTTCAAAGAAAGAAATAGCAGGTGGATATTTGGAACATAAACTGACAAATTCCAGTTTAAATTTCACAGAATATAATGAGAAGGACGCTTCTGGTCCATGGCGGATAACATTTGATACAAACCCTGATGACTGTAATATGTACTGTATAATGTGTGAGGAACATAGCGAATTTAGTACGCTGAAGAAGGAACGCATTATTTCAGGAAGGGCACACAGAAGAATGGACATATCCATCATAAGGGAAACTATCAAACAGATGTCTTCAAGAGGGCTAAAGGAGATCATTCCATCCACCATGGGGGAGCCACTTCTTTATAACCATTTTCCGGAAATAATTGATTTATGTAGGGAATACAATGTTAAATTGAATCTCACAACCAATGGAACATGGCCGGGAATAGGAGCAGAAAAGTGGGCTGAACTTATATGTCCAGTCACAAGTGATGTGAAGATTTCATGGAATGGGGCAAAAGCATCTGTTCAGGAAAGCATAATGAAAGGTTCTGGATATGACAGGAGAATACATGACCTCAAAACTTTTATCTCGGTTAGAGATAGAATCGCCAAAGACGGCGGAAACAAGTGCAAGATAACCTTGCAGGTCACATTCATGGAGGCAAATTTGTCTGAATTACCAGACATTGTGAAACTGGCATTGGAAAATGGGGTAAACAGAATAAAGGGGCACCATCTATGGGCGCATTTTCCAGAAATAGAGAAACAGGATCTTCGGCGCTCTTCAGAATCCATTAAACGCTGGAATAGTATTGTAGATGAGTGTTTTCAGTTCGTAAATGATCATAGTAGAAACTATGGTAAGAGTATACTGTTAGAAAACTTCACTCGCATACCTGATGGAACACAGAGAAGAATGCCTGACGACTGGAAATGTCCATTTTTAGGCAGGGAGGCATGGGTGAATTATGAGGGTAGATTTGATCCATGCTGTGCACCGGACGCTGAGAGAAAAACTCTAGGATATTTCGGTAATGTTCTTGAAAATGGGGGCTTGCCGGCAATTTGGGAAAGTGAAACCTACATGAAACTCAAAAAAGGATATATGGAAAATGAGGTTTGCAGAAAATGCAACATGCGGAGGCCCCCGGGCAATCTTCCAGAAATGTAAATTTATAATTCCTGATGGTGTTGTATATGAAAAGCGGTGAATTAGATCACGTGGACTGGATAAATTCCAAAGTATCCGAAGACATGAAATATCATGAGATAAACGGAATATCATTGTACAAGGAAAGATATGATGAGGTTCTCCCATTTCACGCCCCAGGACTAGCGCCAGTTAGTAACGGTAAAAGGTGGTTTCACATCACCCCAACAGGAAAAAAAGCATATAATAGTGATTTTGACAGAGTCTTTGGCTTTTATTACGGATTGGCAGCCGTTGCAGATCAAGGAAAGTGGTTTCACATAAATTCAGACGGTAACCCTGCATACAGGGACCGTTTTAAATGGACTGGAAATTTCCAAGAAAATCTCTGTGTGGTAATGGATAATGAAGGCTATTTTTACCACATTTATCCAAACGGAAAAAGAGCTTTTAAAGAAAAATACCGTTATGCTGGAGACTTTCGTGAAGGGGTAGCGGCAGTTCAAGGAGAGGAGGGACAGTTCTTTCATATTAAAAAGGATGGAATTAAACTTAATTCGTCTATTTTTCTGGAAGCTGGAAGTTTCCACAAGGGATTTGCAATAGTCAGAGACACTAATGGCTGGTTTCACTGTAATAGGGGAGGTAAAGAAGCTTACGGTGAAAGATATTACGCAGTTGAGCCATTTTACAATGGGCTTTCCAAAGTTACAGGATTCAATGGTGAGATCAAGAGAATTGATGAAACAGGAAAGACAGTGAATATCATCAGACCGTCACTTGCCAATCCATTTATGCAAATATCCAATGGTCTTGTCGGATACTGGAAATCGTTCCTTCTTGGTAAAGCTATTGAGTCTGGTATTTTTGAACTTCTGCCTGACACTGTAAATGGCATCTCGAAAGGGATTTCCTTGCCCAATGAAATTGTAACACTGATCATGCAGTCACTTCAGGAGGGAGGTTATGTGGAACGACATGGTGATATCTGGGCACTGGCTGGAGATTACGCAAAGTTATCCAGTTCAGAGAAATTTAGTCTTAGGTCAGTCAGTAATCACTGGCTGCTTCAAATGATGCCTTACTGGATTTCCTTCATGAACAAAGACTGGAAAAATACACTGCAATCTAAAAGTTTAGCTCCTTTCATGCAAGAGATGCACAGCAGTCTTGAACAGATAATGATTTATGAAGATGCTATGACAGCATATGCAGAGCATGATTACAAAGACATAGTAAAAAGAATGAACTTATGCAGGCATAAAATAATAATCGATGCAGCTGGTGGGCAAGGTCACCTTTCCAAGCTGATTTCCTCAGAATGCTCAGACTCCGAAATCTATATTATGGAAGCCCCTGCTGTAAACAAAGCAAATAAATTTCGGGGGTCGTACCCTAAGAATGTAAAGATGATTGATTTCGATCTTTTCAACCACTGGAATCAAAGAGCTGATGCAGTAATACTTGCAAAAGTTATACATGACTGGAGTGATGAAAGTGCTGAAATCATTCTGAAAAGGTCAAGAGAGGCACTATTGGTTGGTGGCAGGCTGTACATCATTGAAGGTGGCTTGGAACCCATCAATGGCAAAAATGGTATCCTATCCCTTCATCTTTATTTGGTCAATGGGGGAAAAGAAAGGTCCAGAGAAGAAATGGAAAGACTTTTGCAGGGAACAGGTTTTAACATATTAGAGAGCAAGAAGCTTAATTCAGGGCTTATAGCCTATGAATGCGAAGCTGTATAACTGTCTGGAGCAGTTAATGAAAGTTTCTGAACTCTATGAATAAGATCTGAGACTGGCAATGGAAAGAACAAGACCTGCTTTAAGTGAATCATATTGCATGGAGAGAATGCTTCTGTCTCGTTAATTGCCAGGGAACAACCTGAACCTTATTCCAAAGTTAGTTTTATAGTTATGATTAGGCAAGAATTTTTTCTTATTTCCCTCATGGCTTCATATATATACTTCAATAAGAGATTTTAAATGATACTTTTTCGTGAGAGCAGACACAATTCCGGATTAAACGGTTCTTAACTGAAATTTTGGATCACATCTGATTCACAGGATGTTCCATGGAGAAAGAAGTAATATTGAGATAATTGTTGTCTACATGCGCGCGTTTCTTAAAACAGGAATAGAAAAGAATAAAAAAAGAGAAAATGCCGTAAACAAAGTTACCATAAGAAAATCACATTAAATTTATGGAGCCACTTTCGAAGGATGAATGTTTTGATTTTATAATTGAGATACTTTCACATGATTAAAGTTGATTAGCGTTTTTGAGTAAATTATTGAATAACGAAATTATTGTCCTTACATGCTCTCTAATATCCGGTATCTGTTCGTCATCAGAATAAAGATATCTATGCTGTTCCAGAGAAGATAGAATATTAGGGTTATCCACAATTGTCTGCATTTTTTCCCGCAACGATACAATATCTCGAAACTTAAACAATAAGCCATTATATCCATCTTTCACGTACTCAGACATTCCACCAATATCCGCAGTTATGACTGGTACACCTGCCTGTTGGGCCTCATGAATTACTAGTGGTGAATTTTCATACCATATAGACGGAACTATAATACAATCCACTCTATTGAAAACCTGTTCTATTATCCGCCTTGATTCAAACTCCCCCATCCATTGGATTCTGTTTCCTTTTTCCCTAATTGCTTCTTCACTTATGCTTCGAAGATAAGATGTATATTCAGATTTCTCTCTTCCCCATATTCTTAGGATTGGGTTTCCATTGAGTGATGCAAATGCTTTTATCAGATAGTCAACACCCTTTGCAGGTATATGTGTTCCTATGTATCCAAAGACCAAACTATTTTCCCGTTCTCTGATTCTCCCACCTAGGAACTCCCGGTCAAAGCCATAATCAAGGTATATTATTTTGTGTCCAGATGAAGGAAAATAACTTTTAAACGATTCTATAACAGTTTTGGAAGGTGATATAAACAAATCAATTAAATTCACAGTGCTTCTTACCAAAGTCATTCTACGGCGAACCCATGTAGACCAATAGACTTGATCCGTATAGTTATCAATATCTCCAGTCTGGTACCTCCGGTAACATATCCTCGCACATTTGGAATCTTCCTGACCATCGCATAGTTTCCATGGTTCACCCTCAAAATTTGTTTGCAGGAATTGCCCCCTAGGGCACATAAGCCAGAAATCGTGAATGGTGTAAACAATTGGGATCTTGTGTGATTTAAGAATTGAGACTATGCCGAGTGATAAATGGTTAAGGTGCTGTATGTGGGCTATGTCCGGATTAAACTCAGAAATAACTTTCTCTATAGCATTATCAATTGCAACATCTTGGAAGCGATCCTTGTTTCTCGCATTGTTGACTAAAACCCTCATAATTTTACTATTTTTTGGGTCCTGAAAATGCTGAAGCTCGTAATCTTTAACGAATGGATTTTCTTGACGACTTAATACTAAAACAGAATGTCCAGAATTTGCTAATTCATTGGATATGGCCGAGGTATAATTTTCAGAACCTGCGTTATATTCTGGTGGATAACCGTGTACTATTTCCATGATTTTCATTAATTATCTTTCACGTTAACTGGATACATAATACTATCGTTTCTTAATTTTAAGTGAGCAGTATTAACCATGAGATGGTGAATGCATCCACGTTGTTTTAAAATGGCCGGCTAAAAAACACATTTCTTAATCTCCTATTGTTGCCTTTTGTGAATCCAAGGTCCTTCATTATTTGAACAACATCTTCGCAATTCTGATGGTACTATGACCCAGAGATCACTATGTTATATTTGTTCTCATAATAGAAACACTTTTATCAGTTGCGTTATAGTGCATTCCACGTTCCAGCACTAATTCGACCGATTCTTCTCCCTGTTTCCTTGTTAAAGGCATTTTACATGGTACTTCTCTTTTATTCTTTCTTTCATGATTAGTGCTTTGATTCTTCGCATCTGATTTACCGTGGTTACCACCCATTCCAGCCGTGGATTTTGATAACGATGAGTTGGAGATCAAAAGTAATTTGGACTTTTCAAAAGAATAAAGAGATAATTTGAATAAATTTTGAACTATAACAATTTAATGTTATAGATATGTACCATACCAATTATAATCATTTCTTTTCGTGTTATACAATCAGTTATCATCTAATCTAATGCAATAATTAGATAATTAATACGGTTGTCAACCTAAATAATGCAACATTGGTAAGATTTCTCCATGGACAGTGTTCTAAAGAATGATTCATAATATCGATTTGACCTGTTGCTTTATCAACAACAGTCACTTATTATTTTAATTCTGAAAATAATATATCTCAAAAGTATCAGATTAGAAATACAAACTTATGTTGAAAAATTCGTGAAATTAAAGGAAGGGATACGGAATTTTATATTGACGCCCCGGCCGGGATTTGAACCCGAGTCACAGGCTCGACAGGCCTGTATGATAGGCCACTACACTACCGGGGCTAACTGAGTAGTCAGGTAATTACTAAAAGATTATAAAATTTGTTGA
>JAKBRR010000076.1 GCA_021845325.1 Thermoplasmata archaeon | reverse complement strand
CTTTCCTGACTCCCTGAAAATCAAGCTCATCTGGCAGAGGTTCTGTCTGAGCAGAGGCTCGGCAATGCCTGCAAGTATATTCACAGGATTTCGTGAGTTCAATGAATATTAATGAAGGAACCCACGATTTGACAGGATCATCCATATGAATATGCATATTAATTCATGAACTGATTTCTTAAATAAAGTGCACCTGAATTGTCAGGTCATATAATTATACTGCATCACCAGGCAGGTTTTTCACATTTATTTCATCAGGATAAGATTTGTGACTTTTTCTCATTAATAACGTATTTATACGATTCTTGTCTTCTTATAAGATTAAAACGATAGAAAATGATCTAGATTCTGCAGGAGTAGAGAGGATTCTTCCTTTCCTTGATCCAATTATCGCTGAGTGGTTCAATTCTAAATATTCGGATCTAACTGAGCCTCAGAGGAGGGTCATTCCCCTGATTCACGCGAAGGAAAATGTTCTTGTATCCAGTCCTACAGGTACTGGAAAAACGCTGACAGGATTTCTGGCCATCATAAACGAGCTCTTTGGTCTTGCCAGATCCGGACAGTTGCAGGATAATATCTATTGCCTGTATGTTAGCCCTTTGAAGGCTCTGGCCAATGATATTGACAGAAATCTGAAACAGCCACTTCAGGAAATATATGAGATGGCTGAAAAGGATGGTGTTTCACTTTCAAAAATAAGAGTTGGCGTTAGATCAGGTGATACTACCCAGAACGATAGACAAAAAATGCTCAGAAAACCACCCCAAATATTGATCACAACACCGGAATCTCTTTCTCTTTCTCTGTCTGCCCCAAAGTTCCGGGAGAAATTTTCAACAGTCAAATATGTAATTATAGACGAGATTCATGAAGTTTCTTCCTCAAAAAGAGGGACGCTTCTCACATTGAATCTTGAGAGACTCCAGCTTCTATCACCAAACCTTGTCAGGATAGGATTGTCCGCTACACAGGCACCTCTGGATGTAATAGCCAATTTCCTTTGCGGAATGGAGAAAGGGAAACCACGTCCATGCAATATAGTGGATGTGGACATAAAACGGGACCTGGATTTAACCACCATCACCCCTGTTGATGATCTTACACTCTCTAACCCCGAAGTTGCAAATGAGAGGATGTATGATATTCTTGCAAAGCTCATAGAAGAGCATAAGACAACACTTATTTTCACAAATACAAGAAGCGGTACAGAACATGTTGCTGTTCGGCTCAAGGCCAGAGGGATAGAGAATATTGAGGCTCACCATTCATCTCTTGGCAAGGAAACCAGACTTGACGTTGAGGAGAGACTCAAACGCGGTGAGCTCAAATGTGTTATTTCCTCAACCTCACTGGAGCTTGGGATAGATATCGGCAGCATAGATCTGGTAGTTCAGATCGGAAGTCCGAAATCTGTATCCAAAGGTCTTCAGAGAATTGGAAGGTCAGGGCATTCCATAAGGGAACTGAGCATGGGCAGGTTTGTCGTATTCAATCTGGATGATCTGGTTGAGTGTGCTGTTCTTACAAGAGCAGCCTATGAAAAGGAAATAGATAAGGTAAAGGTGCCGGAGAATGCCCTGGATGTGCTTTCTCAGGCAATTATTGGAATCAGCCTTGAAAAGACCTGGGGCATAGACGAGGCTTATGACCTCATTAGATCAGCATATCCCTACAGAGAACTTACAATGGAGGATTACATGGATGTCCTCCACTATCTTTCGGGAAGGGTAGCAGACAGCACAATATACTCCAAAATATGGCTTGATGAAGATTCCCGTGTTTTTGGAAAAAAGAAGAGTACAAGAATGATCTATTTCATGAACATTGGAACAATTCCAGATGAGGCAGATTATAAGGTAGTGGACCAGACCGGGAGGAATCTGGGGCAACTCAGCGATAAATTCGTTGAAAGGATGAAACCCGGAGATATTTTTGTCCTTGGCGCCAGGACCTATTCCTTCCTTAGAGCCAGGGGAAACAGGATCATTGTAAGGGACGCGACCGGAATTAAACCCACCATTCCATCATGGACAGGAGAGATGCTTCCCAGGAGCTATGATCTTGGAACACTCATAGGAAAATTCAGGAAGGATGTTACGGGAATGCTTAATGATGAGGCATCAGCAAGAAAATATCTTGAGGATAACTATAGAGTGGACAGGAATGGTTCCAGAAGCATTCTTTCATATATTCGGAGCCAGCAGAAATTCGGTTTGCCCACTGACGATTTTCTTCTGGTAGAGGGAAATTTTGAAAATGGTTTGTACAGTGCCGTATTCCTCATACCCCTGGGAAGAAGAGTTAATGACGCACTTTCAAGAGCTTATGCAATGGCCATATCCGTCAAATATGGAATTAACACCAGAATAACTGTGACCGATGACGGCTTTATGCTGTCATACGAGCAGAAAATTGATCTTAAACATATACCTTCCATGATAAATTCCAATAATTTTGAGGACCTTGTAAAGAGGTCGGTTTCCAATACTGAAGTTTTCAAACAGAGATTCAGGCATTGCGCATCGAGATCCATGATGGTTTTAAGGCGTTATAAAGGGCATGAAATATCAGTTGTCAGGCAGCAACTGAGAAGTGAAAAGGTATTACGCGCTCTCCAGGATATTCCCGGGTTTCCTGTTATTACAGAAACATTTAGAGAGATTATGAACGATATGATGGATGTACCGCTGGCAAAGAAGTATGTTTCTGATGTTATAGAAAAAAGCAGGTACCGTATAAATGATTATTCAAGTGAATCAAGTCCTTTCTCACTATCTCTCATCCTTGCAGGAGTATCAGACATCGTTATGATGGAGGACCGGGCAAGATTGCTCCGGGAATTACAATCAAGAATCGTGGACAAAATCTACAGTAATGAAAGAAAAGATTTTATTATTAAAGACCCCAGACTTGTTGAAAACTATTTTGCTTCAAAGGTTCCAAAAATATCAAGTTATGAAGACTTTCTTAAATTTATAAATTATTTTCCTTATTTTGACATATTGAGGAACAGATTCAATTCACCCTACCCTTACGGAAATCCTGATTCTCTGAAGTATAGTGAAGATGCTCTTAATGAAAACAGGATTGTTTCAATACACATCAGAAGCACATTCTGGACAACACCAGAGAAATTTCATCTTTTCGAGGAACTTTTCAGTTCCAGGAGACCTTCGAATCCAGAAGAAGATGACATTTTTGATCTATGCAATAATACTACCTTTAAGGAAATAAAAGACCAATCGGGGTTACCGGAGGACAGAGTAAGAGGTATCCTCCTTAATCTGGAATCTTCGTACCGTATCCAGAAGAAGCTAAAGAACGGCGGACAGGTATATGCAAAAAGAGCGCAGATTGCAAAGGGCAGTTATACCATAAGAGATCTGCTTAAAGAATTCGTTGGAACCATGGGGCCAATGACATATGATGAAATTAGCGTAAAGCTGCCCTTCGATCAATCGCTGTTAAGAAGTGAACTGGATGCTCTGGTTAATGAAGGAATTTTTCTTAGAGATTATATAACTCCAGTTTTTGCAGAGCAATATATTTCAAAGGAAGATATGGCATCTCTTTTGAATTTTACGGAGAAAAATCCGGAAAAAAATAGAATTGCCAACCTTTCGGCACCTGTTGACAATCTTGAGCAATATATGAAAAATTACGGGTTTTTTATAGATTCCTCATGGGTTCGAGCCCGTGCCAGGTCCTTCAATGAGAATCAGATCCAGTCAATGCTGGAATCTGGAAATATAATTTTCGGAAGATATTTCAGACACAGACAAACCTATATAACCCCGGAATTTGCCTCCGTGCTCAGAGTTTTGAGAAGGCGAACACTTACGGAAACTGAGGTCAAAATTTTAGAATTCCTCAAGTATGGAAAGGCATCTGTTTCTGGGATTGCATCTGCTTTAGGCGAAGATATTTCAATAATAAAGGAAAATATGAGGAGTCTTGAATTTCTCATTGAAGTGGGAAACAGTGATGGTCTCTATTTCGCTCTTTCTCATGGGGAAGAACCTACAAGAAAGAAAGCTATAGATAAGATAGTTTCAATGTTTGGACCTGTATCAATGAGGGAACTTTCGCAATTCTTCTGGATCGAGCTTACTCATGAGGATTTCAATGGAATAAAATCTCTCTATTACGGTGGTTCAATATATTATGGAGAAGAGACTCCTCAGCCCAGGCGGGATATCATAGTGGGTGCAAATGATCTTATAACCATATATACAGGAAAACAGTACGTGGAAGATTCCGGAATAAACGGTCTTTTCTATGCTGATGGTTCACTGTCTGCGTCCATGACCATGCAGATAACCAGAACAGCTCTGTGGATTGAGTCCCTTGTCATAGAAGATGCCGGCTCTGCTTCTGAATTTTTAGTTTCTCTAATAGATTTCGGAAATCGCAGCAATGTTGATGATATAATCATACTGGACTATCCGGAAAACCTGAGGGATCAATTTGCCAGGAATGGTTTCTCTTTTTCAGGAAAGACAGCAATTTTAGGGAAGGGGCAGTTCATTGATATGATTTCCAGCGACCTTATAGATGTGGCACTGAGAAATTATTCTTCATACAGGGAAGTTAATGGAAGCGTTCTCGAGAGAATTAACAACAGACGCCTGGGATTCAGAGACCCCATAGAAGCACATTATCATGGAGTAAAGGAAAATGACCTGGATAGTTATTATGTTTCTAACCTGATCTTCAATTTTAACGGTCCATTTTCTGTTATGGCGAAGGCTACACCAGAAACTATTTCTATCTACAGAACAATCAGAAAAGCCCCAATTGATCCAGCAATACAGAAAATCCTAAAGGTAATAATGGAGGACCCTGCAGATGAGAAGGAAATTAGCCTGTTGACAGGGGTCGAAATTTCGCATGTGAAAGCATCTGTAAAGGAACTTCTTTCAAAATGCATTGTAGCCAGAGACCACGATGGAAATTTGCGATTTATTCTGGAGAGGTATGAGAAAGAGGAAAGTGTTCGAATTATAATATTAGAAGTGCTAAAAGCACTGGGTTATATCTCCACTGCAATTTATGAAGATGTGACACATGACCCTGATCTGAATATCTACAATGTTGAAATCCAGCAGATGCTGGCATCAGGAAAATTGAAGAAGGTTTTCATGAAAGACAATAGAGAACCCTATTACTTTTTAGATTCACCAGGGGAGGGTAAAACCAATGGCTCAGAAAGAATAAGGATAATTTCACAGAAAGATTTTCTTTACCTGTGTTTCAGAGACTACATTAAGGCAAACCTTGGAGGGACAAAGACATTTCTAATAGAGAAAAATATGCATTTGTCCGGTTCAGTGGTGTTCAGGAAGGTTGGAAGGAAATATGAAATCAAGAGCGTCATAGGCAACGACATTAAAAAGGATGAACTCAAGAGGGAACTGAGCATACTGGGATATTCCACAGAATTTTAGCTTATTTTTCCATGTTTTATATTGGGAATCAAATTAAATGAGGAAAACTATTATTTGCCCTTGATTAATCTATCAATATGTCATATGATCTTTTGCTCATAGAGGGAATAAATCTCGTTCTATCATTATTCCTTATTTTAGTTTCGTCTCTGGCCGTTAAAAAAGGTGTCAGGATATTCAAATACATGCTGCTCTCTTTTTTCATAATTTTTGTTTCAACCTTACTATCCGTATTGCCTGCATTTAACATCGGCCCTGATTATCTTGGTTCCATGATCACACCGGAAATAGCACTTCTCCTTGTCATGATTTTGTTTTATATAGGGGTATTGAAAGCAAACTGAGGATTTCTGTGGATAATAAAGAAGACCAGCGGGAAAAACTAATCGCTCTGTTATCCAGAAATCCTGGATTACATTTCAGAGCAATTCAGAGAGAGACGGAAATGGCCGTTGGTCAGCTTGAGTATCATTTATACCAGCTTGAAAAGAATGGAAAGATTTCATCAAAAAGAGATGGGAGGTACAAGAGATATTTTGTTTCTGAAAACACCTCTGCACTTGAAAATAAAATAGCATATCACATGAGAAATAAGAAATCCAGAGACATTATATTCCGACTTCTGCGAACCTCCCATGAAGAAGAGGAACAACTTAGAAAGAAGGTGCGGCTTAATCAGGAAGAATTTGATATGACAGTAAAAGCCCTTATTGATGATATGATTCTCAGATTGGATGATTCTGAGATATATATCGTATCGCCAGATTTAATAAAAAATACAATTAAAAAGGTAAAAACATCATTCCTGAATGAACTGGCTGAAAGCCTTATTGATTTCCTTGACTCTGAGTAGTAGATAAAACAGTTATTTCCCCGTACTACTTTCTTTTGCTTCTGTAGTAACTGTAGCCTCCCCCGATGAAGAGAAGCCCCATAAATATTCCCCCGGCGAAGTATTCGAAATTGTTCAGGATCAGGTTTATTGCAGTGGCACCAATGTTTGTTACTGTAAGATCGCTCTCAACGTTACCATCTGGAAAAACAAGATATGGATCCTCATAGAATGTTCTGGTTCCGTTTGGTAGAGCGAAAGAATAAACTGTATCAACGTTTTTTCCGTTCGCCGAGAGGTAAGATGACAAATTGTAATTATTACTGTTGGCGGTAAACTGACTTCCCCACAGATAAAGAACCGGGAAATCGCTGGAAAGGTTCACCCCGTAACCGGTCATTATTTTGCTTCCCCTATCGACCGATTTATCATCACGTTCAATATTCCTTTCACCATAACCCCCGTGAATAAAACTTCTCTGAAACATGAAGAGCGTTGAATTTCCCTCGGTCTGTGTTGCAAAATTGATAGTGAAACTTACTTTTAATGAATCTGTGGAATTTATCTGGATTTCAGTACCGGAAGAGGATATTCCAGTGCCAGTGGAAAAATCAGAATTAGTTTGTGTTATATTAGCGTAGATAAGTCCATTAAAACTCAATTTCTGGAGAATTTGATATATATTATGGTTGTGTGCGTTGAATAGACCACTGAGATTTTGAAGAATCGGATTGCTTAAGTTTGAAGAGAGGTTCACCAGTAAATTTTGCAGATAAATATTGTATTCCATAATTATATTATAGAGGGGCTGGTTGAATGAAATATTTGTTCCTATAAGAATTGTTGAGTTCAAACCTTTCGGGAACCCTCCGTCATTCGTGTACATCAGCTTAAGTTCTGTCAAAATAAGATCGATGCGCGGGGTAAATTCTACTGATGAAGTATAAGTTCTGTTAAGTTTCCCGTTTTCAGTCATTTTCCAGCTGGATTGGTTCCATAGTCCTACGAATGGGATTCCACTTTCTAGCAGGTAAACATAGGGTATGGTAATATTGATTGAATTACCATCCATATTTACTACCAGTCCCGGCCTGTCATAAAAAGCCAAACTGGGAGCT
>JAKBRR010000075.1 GCA_021845325.1 Thermoplasmata archaeon | reverse complement strand
TTGCAAAATCCTTAGGGGCATCTGTCCAGTCATAATTATCCACTACAATAATGAAATTCTTTGAAAGATATGGAAACACCGTGTTTAATTCAAAACTGACGTGATCATAAGTATGTGTTGAATCATGGAAAAACATTTCTATATTCTTGTAGATTTTTAACTCTCTGGGCAAAGTTACAGTTGAATCTCCCAAAACCAATTTCCATTTGTTCTTCAAATCCTCAGGGATTACAAAGCCTACCGGCATTTCATCAGCAT
Organism: Thermoplasmata archaeon; assembly: GCA_021845325.1. Next base: position 7,204 of record JAKBRR010000075.1, on the reverse strand, counting down.
TCCCATATTTAACTCCAAGATCAAAACTTACCAATTTTGATTCATTTGGCAGTGCCTTGAGAATAGCGCTTGTACTTGTCCCCGGACCTACCCCTGTTTCAAAGACAGTCTTTGGCTTTGATATGCTCACGGCAAGATATAAAAATGCAAATTCATCATCAGAGATCTGCCAGAAATCTCTCCCGCGTATAATGGTCTTCAATTTATCATGAAAAACCCTTATCTCTTCAAGAGTTTCCTCGAGATTACCTATCCTGTTTGTATATTTGTTTTCAAGTATATCAATAAGGGATTTATTCAAAGTCAAATTCTTTTACCTTCTCAATTTCCATTATTTGAACTTTTGAATTTGTTCTTTCTTCTGCGTTCTTCTTGAACAGATTCGCATCCTGTTTGATCATATCAAATGTATTATAATGCATAGGAATAACAATTTTAGGTTTTATCATTTTGATTGCTTCTATGGCCTCCTCTGGACCCATTGTGTAATGTCCACCTATTGGCAACATGGCTATGTCAGGCTTGTACAAGTCACCAATGAGTTTCATATCAGAAAATACACCTGTGTCTCCAGCATGGTATATTGTAGTTTTTCCATTGCTGATGATCATTCCTCCAGGATTGCCAGCATACTTTTCCTCAAAGCTAGATGAATGAAGCGCTGGAACCGCGGTTATTTTAATTCCAGATACATCCACACTTCCGCTAAAATTAATGTCGTGAATCTTAACACTATGATCCTTATCCTGTAAAAGCCATGCCAGTTCAACAATGGTAACTATGGGGGCATGGTTCCTTGAAGCAATATAAAGTGCATCCGCAACATGGTCAGAATGGCCATGTGTTACTACTACAATATCCGCCTTTAGATCTTCCTTTCTTATCAGTGCAACTGGATTATGCTCAATAAATGGGTCAGTAACTATCTGCTTACCCATATCTATGTTAAAACATGCATGTCCATGCCATGTAATGTGTACCTTTCCCATATATGTATAATTTCTCAATTTACTTATATTTTGAGGTTTGCTCTGCTTTGCCTATATGAAATTTAGAGATATTTTTTTTAAACCTCTTTAAATACAATCGATAAAAAAATTCTTTACCAAAATTTATGATACTTCCAGATTTAAATTTTCAGGAGCTTCTATCCGTGCAAATACTTAATAATAGAATGTATCTTGACTTTTACATCACCTGTTATTGATTTAACTCCGCTTCCAAACTCAACAAGCAGACCGGTCTGATCTCTGACCTCAAAATAGTATCCGGAAGACTTCATTATGTTTGCGATGCCTTTAATGAATGAGAATTTTAAGAACCTTTTAGGGATATATTTCCTTATCCGAACTATCTTTTCTTCATCTATAATTGTTAATTTCCCTTTTCCTTCTTCAAACTCCAATTCAACAAATCTCTGGTTATGGATAACAATTTTTACTTTTCCTCCTACCAGAGATCTAGATATTGGGGCAACTATATTTTTAAGGTTTGGTTCTTTCATGAACCGGTCTCATTGTGATACTTATTTTTCCGTTAATTGCTACATTAGCGGACATACCAGGGAGTTTTACTGTTAAGTTACTGAATTCCATTTCTGCTGTACTTTTAGTTCCCTCTACTGCTTTTATAAAATTCTCCATAATAGATTCTTCCTCGTCTGTCATAGATAAACATGAAACCACAGCTATTTAAGTTTGTTCTAAATTTAATTATTATTGATCAGATTTACCTAAAATATCATTGCCATTTACAACATTTTTTTGCTGTTGAGCTATTCTAAATAGAGTGGTTTGATATAAAAACAAATGGTGATAACTTTATTTAAGAGGCCGGGTCCGGGAATTGAACCCGGGTCCGGGGATCCACAGTCCCCAAGGATAACCCCTACCCCAACCCGGCCATTACATAGGGTCATAGAACATTGATTAATTATTCTTGCGATAAGTAGACTTGATTAGAAACTTTAGTTTTAGTTTTTCCGGAAATAAGAACTATTTATAAGCGCGAATAAAAATACAATCGATCATGGCTCTATCTTTTGTGTGATGCGGATATGTGCGATTGATTCCAATTTTTATTTTTTCCCAAGTAAGTTCTGACATACCTCTTTCACTGTATTTGTTTAATACAAATTCCTTGGTTTTATAGTTATGGATCGCATAAACTTTCCTTGAAATACTGCAGGCTTTTTCTATAAATGGCAAATCGCTATGTGTTTTGACGGAACCGAATGGAGGATTCATTATACAGGTGTCATATTGCCCTGTTGTATCATTAACATCACATTTGAGAAAATTTATGTTTAAACCAAGTTTTTTTGAATTTTCCAAAGAAATATCGATTTGCTTTTGATCAATGTCGATTGCCGTTACCTCACTGGCCCCCAAAAGTTTTGCACCAATTGCAAAAATGCCATTGCCTGTTCCCATATCTATAATTGATTTGCCCTCAATGTTACCATCCAGAAAAGCTATATTAAGGATGTAAGAGGCGGTTTTCCCATCAGTTTGGTATTGCTCCAGATAATTTGATAAACTTTGGCTTACAGCCAATTTTTGCAATGTTAACTCGAGTGTTTTTTTGAAACTCACTGCTCAACAGTATTGTTGCTGATTATAAGATTTATCACATCTTTGGCCATTTTAGCTGATGAATCCACATCTATGCCCCTTTGCATAAACAGCTTTTCGATTTTCTTTATGGCCCTCTGCTTCTTCCATGTTCCCCTTTCATGAGCAGCAAGTACTATATATTGGGCTATTTCTTTATCTACATTTATTCCAAATCGTTCCCTTATTTTTAACTGCCATACAGGAACAAGAACAGGCGGAATATCGCACAAGCTATTCCTTCTTCTTTCGGCTATAATTTTATTATAATCGGAATTTTTTTTAGGAATGGCCATGCTATTTGATAGCACTATTGTTTTTAAATGTTACCATTGACGATATAGTTTTAATAACCCCTTCAATTTCTTGGATTGAGATGGCTCCCAAATTTTTAATAGGCAGAAAAAGTAGTGCCAGCTTTCTGAATGGCGCTTTACTTATCTATCTAATCACGGGTGTTCTTATTATACTCACTATATTTTTTTCATATCTTCGCTACCTTGATTTTTTTAGCGAGAACTGGGACTTAGGCATCAATATGCAGCAATTATGGACAACGACGCATGGATCGTTTTTATATGATTCGGGAGATTATGAATATTATGGCGTTCTTTCCCATCTTGAAGTTCATTCGTCTTTTATTGCTTATCCAGTATCTTTTATCTATTTACTATTTCCTAGTTCTTTGACAATGTTCTCAATTCAATCTGTCATGGTTTTTACATCAGTACCGATTCTATATTTTTTAAGCCTCGAAATAACAAATAATAGAAAAATTTCCACAGTTGCTTCTCTATTGTATGCATTTAATGCGACGCTGATAACATCTGTGCTCTATGATTACCACTGGCTAAGTTTCATGCCGCTATATACATTTTCATTCTTGTACCTTCTTTTGAAGAAGAAGTTTATGTTATCATCAATTGTAATAGTAATAGGCTGTTTGACAGAAGAGGCATTTACTTTCATTTCCATCAGTGTACTTCTATTTTTGTTTATGAACGATATAAAACTGTCACTTGAAAACATTATTAATCAGATAAAGAAAGAATGGAAGCTCGTTGCACTTGGTATTTTTGCAATTGCTGTATATGCTTTCCTAATCGTGATTCAACATTACCTGATTCCGGTTTATTTGAATAATGAATCAGGTATATCTCTCCTCATAAAAACAACCTCACAACCAATTTTACCAACAGCAAAAGCACTTTACAAACTTCCTGAAACTTTGGAATATTGGGGACTCACTTTTGCCATGTTATGCTTTATTCCATTTTTTTACAGGAAATCGGCGTATATAATATTAATATGGTTAGTGGAAACTATTCTGTTTGTTCCACATTATGCCACTGTTGGAACCCAATATTCCCTCGTTACTCTGAGCCTATTGGGACCTACGATCCCATACGGATTACTGACAATTAAGAATGGATTTGTCAATTCAAAGGGGTTGAAAAAAATAATGTTCCTTCCATTAATTCCATTGGATTTCCTCATAGCTATTTCAATCAATAATTTCAGCATTGTATTCCTTTCTCTTCAAATCTTTGTTATTGCAATAGTATTCTCCTTTGTGGTCGACATTTTGCTTTATCTGCTATTGATCAAGAAGAAACGTGATTCCATAATAAAGTATTTTAGAGAGCATCGTGGTTTCACATATGCACTGTTTTTAATTCTCATAGTTTCTATGAACTTAATGGTATCACCATTAAACCCGCAAAATGATCATAATGCACATTTGCTGGGGGGAGGATATAGGTTCCAGTATTGCATAAATCCGGAATCTAATTACATGGGTTATATTCAGAAAGAGGTTGGGGATCATTCTACTATAATTGCCTCTAACAACCTGTTTCCATACGTGGCAAACAATAGATTTGCCTATTCTTTGGCGAATTCTTCAAATTACAAAATATTGAAATTTCCATATAACAATACGAATCTACCGCAATTCATTCTTCTCTCCTCTTCGCAGGAGATGTTCCTGTTCAGCTGGATCCGGCAAGATTTGAATAATTCGGTCTATGGCATAGCTAAAGAGATAATTTATGCCGGATACCCGGGAAATATAACCCTTTGGAAGCTTAATTACACTGGAAGCGCGACTTATTATTATGCATGAGTATAACTTAATGTAAAATACCAGTTATAAAATAACGCTGGTTCTTTCACACCTGATTAAAGAACTCGATTTGAATTCATATTGTAAAAAGATCTCACTGATAATCCAGTTACTTTTTTAAGGTGTTTGCATATCTAATCAAAAATGGAAGGTAAAAAAATAAAATTAGCCATTGTTATTCCATCCTCAATTGAGATGGGAGGTGGCGTTGAAAGGTGGGTAGTAAACATTCTTGGTGCTATAAATAAGAATGCCTTTGACGTTACTTTATATGATACTGATTTTTTAGATATGAAGAGATTTGATGATGAATTTATTAATAAAAAACTTCAGGGTATAAGGAGAATTAAATTCAGGTCTCCGGATTCGAATTTCAGATTTATGCGGCAAACAGTTTTATTTTCAATAGTCCTGGATTTTCTCATGCCGTTGATTCTCGCAATAAGTAGAACTAGCCGGCGCGAATTGAACACTGTCAGAGATCAATACGACCTGGTTTATCTTGCAAGGAACTCCTATTGGAGGTTATTTGATGGAAAAACAGGTTTACTTGTGGGAAGTTCCCATGCCATTTTTTCCTCAGATTCCAAAAAGAATTTACTGTTTTCTAGATTGGTTGCTGCTGGATTTTTCCTGAGGAAAATAAAAGTATTGCATATTTATCAGGGCAGGGATAGAGTCACAGAAATTCTGAAAAGAACAAAGGACCTGTTTGAACTACCAAACCCGGTTTCCATAACTGTTAATATTCATCATAATCAAGGCCCTGCTAAATTTCTTTTCGTGGGGAGGTTAGAGAAATATAAGGGTATTGATCTTCTGTTAGAGGCATGGAAAAAAAGCAATGTGAATAACTCTACCTTAACAATCATTGGTGCCGGCTCGATGAAAGAAGCTATAGAAAGCTCAATAAGTAACGGAAATAAGAACATAAAATTTTTAGGAATAGCTGATGAAAAAGAACTATTCGAGGAATATGAAAGATCCGATATTTTCCTTTATCCGACCAGATGGGACTCACTTCCAACTACCATTCTGGAGGCTTTGTGCTCTGGGTTATATATTCTTACCAGTGAATCCCTAATGCCAAGTTTCAAAGAGGAATACAGCATGAAATACTTGGAATTTTTTAAAATTACTTCAGATGATATTTCTAATAAAATAAAGCATGCTGCTGATAATATACAGAACTTAAGAAGAATTAGGAACGATATTTCGTCTTATTCAATGAACAAATATGGCATAGACAGTGTGGAAAAAAAATTTGAGAAAATATTGACAGATCTTGTTGAAAAATACAGTTAACATGTATACCAAACTAATCGAGATGAAAAGCTTAAAATTTTAGGAATATGCGGAACATTTTATTGGTGTCAACTGAAAATTGGTTACTAATGTTAATAAACGTGATTTTTTCTCAAAAAGAATAAATACCTTCCACCAATCTGCGTCTTGAAACTGATGAAAACATATCTAAAGGTAACATTTTCAAGCGAAGGCGCAAAACCCAGTGAGATCATTAACAGACTGAGATCGCTTGGATTTAAACCCCTCATAGGAGAACAGGACCTTATTTATGAATGGGGTGAAAATGCAACCACAGAAGATTCCATATGGTTCGCCGATAAAATTCAGGCCACTCTGGAGGGATTTAAGGTTCTCTTCCAAATAGAGACCCTTAATGATTAATCCAATAAGATTCTCCTAATATCACCACAGGCGATACAGGAAATTTTTAAGGTCTTTGCCGTAATTCTGATTCTACTGTTCCCTTTATAGAGGCGTTTGCAGTTTTTGCAGTATTGTATTTTAATTCTTCTCGGTATGGTTATATCTGATCTGAGCGCAATTTTCTCCATTAAAATTAAATAACGCGTACTCAGCGATGAATTTAACATAGCAAAATCATTGCTCAACCTGAACATGTTATTTATCCTCAAATTCGCTATTTTATTTATTTCAGATCTGTCCTTCAATAAACGCAAAGAATTAAATCGTATATAAAATTTGAAGATGTGATAAAGAGAATCATTCTGGATATAGATGGAACTATAACTGATATGAAATTGCAGATTTCTCCTGATACTATTAAAGTGCTCAGGATTATTGAAGAAAAAGGGGTAAGAATAGATCTCTGCAGTGGAAATGTATTGCCAGTAATGATTGGAATAAGAAATATCATAGGTCTTAAGGGGTTTCTCGCAGCAGAAAATGGGGGCATTATCTTATCAGATAATGAGATAAGAAAGGATTTCAGTAAAGATGTTCCAATTGAGGTATTGAAGGCTATGAAAACAAAATTTCAGATAACGGAACCGCTGACAAATCGCTGGAGAGAGACCTCAACAGCTTTTTACTATTCAGGAAATCCTGAATTGGTAAAAGATTATGCTAAGGAATTCGATGTGAGCATTCAAAACAGTAAATTTGCCTATCATATCCTTAACAAGAATCAAAATAAAGGCCA
>JAKBRR010000074.1 GCA_021845325.1 Thermoplasmata archaeon | reverse complement strand
TATTTTTTTGTTTATCCTTATATATGTGTATACGTATTCTTTAAGGTTCGAATAAGTATTTTTATCCATGCTAATTATATTGCTTTTACGTATTATAATATATTTTGCTATTGCTTCTGCATCTATTTTATCTGTATTATTCTTCCTTATCCTTGAACTCTTCAACAGCTTTGTTTCCAGTGGATTTAACAGTATTATATTGCAATTGTTGTTTATTAAAAATGTATACAAGTTAACATAGTATATCCCTGTTGATTCTATTCCCAGTTTTATATTTTTATATTTCTTTATTATTCTTAGAAATTCGCTGAAACCATGTATGTTGTTTATCAGCATTCCCATTTTTATTACTTTCAATTCACTGTCTATAATGCAATAATCAAACTTCTTCTTGGCCAGAGCTATTCCAGCATATATCATATAACATCCAGACCAGTTCATACTATTCCTTCCCATATTCTAACAGCCTTGCTTATTATCGGTGCATTTGCACAGTATACAATATTCTTATACTTGAATACGAAAATTGGAATACATACTCCGTCAGGTGGATTAAACTATAAGGCAAATCCAGTATTCCATGAGTATTTCCATCATAGTGTTATGGCTAAAATCAGTATACAAGGCAAATTAAGTGATAGACAAAATTAAAATTGAGAGAGAATAATTTTGAATTATCACAAACAATATTATCATATTTCTCAATCAGTCCTCATCTGTTTCTGTTCAAATTTTGGTACAAAAATTTTTAATTATTTTTTATCCATGAAGCTGGTATCAATGTCACCTGATCTGTACTCTTCAGATGAAAGAAGTCTCTCTATAAGAGGAATGTTTGTCTTTATTCCTTCTATCCTTAGTGACGGAAAATAATCTAAAAGACTATTAAGTGCTTCACTCCTTGATTTTCCCCTGGAAATCACCTTCGCCAAAAGTGGGTCATAGAATGGGGAAATCCGGATCATATTAGCTAATGAGTGGTCAATTCTGATATTCCTAATTTTAGGTATCTGAAGCAATGTGATCTGTCCCGGGGAAGGAAAGAATGTTTCAGGGTCTTCAGCATATACCCTCGCTTCTATTGCATGTCCTTGTGGGTAGTAATCTTTGGATATGCTAACCTTCCCGTCGAAACCATTTTCTATCTGCAACCTCACTATGTCAAGGCCTGTGGTTTCCTCAGTAACTGGGTGCTCAACTTGTATTCTCTCATTTATCTCCATAAAATATGGATTTCCCGCTTTGTCAATAATGAATTCCAGAGTACCGACAGCGTCATAACCACTTGCTGTTATAAAGTTCTTAGCCACTTCATACATCTTCTCTCTGAGTCCCTGGCTTACTTTAGGTGAAGGTGCTTCTTCTATTATTTTCTGGTATCTTCTCTGAACTGAACAGTCCCTTTCCCCCAAAGAAAAGACGTTCCCACTTCTATCAGCAACTATCTGGATTTCTACATGCCTAGCGTCTTCAACGTACTTTTCTGCATAGAGATCAGAGTTTCCAAATGCATAGAGAGATTCACTTGTGGCTGACTGGAATGCATTCATAACCTCGCCGGAACTAAAAATGCGCTTGATACCTTTCCCTCCACCTCCCCTATCTGGTTTGAGAAGAAGTGGAAATCCAATATTACTAATATCTGATTCTACCGAATTCTTTTTAAGAATACCAGTACCAGGAGTAATTGGAACCGACGCTTTTTTAGCAATTCTCCGGCACTCAATTTTTGAACTGAGTTTTGTCATGACATCAGGGTTTGGCCCTATCCATATGAACCCTTTGTCTTCTACCATCTTTGCAAACTTTTCATTTTCCGATAGGAAACCATAACCAGGGTGAATTGCGTCGGCTTTGGCAAATTTTGCAGTTCTTATTATATTCTCCATGTTAAGGTAACTTTTAGCAGGGTTAGAAGGGCCAATATAATAGGCTTCGTCTGCTAGAGATGTATAAGGAGAATTTTTATCCGCATCAGAATATACAGCAATACTAGTAATGTTCATCTTCCTGAGTGTTCTGAGAATCCTAGCAGAAATTTCTCCTCTGTTGCAAATAAGTACTCTCTTGCTCATTCATAATCACTATTCCAATTCCACCAGAGGTGTGCCGATGTCAACTTCATCCCACTCTTTGACAAACACTGATTTAACAATTCCACCCACCTCAGCCTTGATTTCAATCTCAGTTTTCATAACGTTCAAAACTACAACAGTCTGACCTTGCTCTACTTTCTGGCCTTCATTCACTACTGTTCTCGCAACGAGTCCCCCAATGGGTGCATCTACTGTTACCATCTCAAGCCACCTTGTGTGCTCTTAGGTTGGAGCATTTAATTCCATTTTTTTCAAGACTTTCCCGCACAGTTTTTATAATCTCTGCAGAGTTTGGAGCGTCTGAGTGGATGCATATAGTTTCAGCGTTGGGGTGCAATTCTACATTAGTTTCCGATACTATAATGTCTTCCTTTGCAATTTTTATTGCTCTTTTCGCCACAGTGACAGGATCCCATGTTTTCTTTACTTTCTCTATAACAATCTTTCCTTCCTTGTCATAATTCAGATCCGGGAATGCTTCATTGGCTACCCTTATTCCTTTCTCCTTACATTTTCTTTCCAACGTAGTGTTATGTTCAGTTATTACTATTAGTTCAGCATTGTACTCATTGATCAGTTCTGAAAATACCTCTGCATATTCATCATTTTCATTCGCTAGAGTATACAAAGCACCATGGAGCTTGACATGTTGCAATTCCATACCCTCTTTCCTAACAAAACCGTCAACAGCACCTATCTGGTAAAGAAGATCATTCTTCAAGTCCTCTCCAGATATATTTATCACCCTTCTACCAAAGCCCCTGAGATCTTGAAAACTCGGATGAACCCCTACTGCCACACCGTACTTTTTTGCATATTTTACAGTTCGAGCTATAGTGTTTGGATCACCTGCATGGAAACCAGCTGCAACATTAGCAGATGTGGCCCACTTTATGATTTCCTCATCGTTTCCTATTTCGTACCTTCCATATCCTTCACCAATATCCACATTTATATCAATAATTTTTTCACTCAATTAAAATCACCTTCTGAAATAAGGGAGCCAATCTTCTGTATTTCCCTTTCATACGATATCCTTAAATTTTCAACATCATTCTGTTCAACAATTTTGAACCTGACTTGCCCCTTCCCTGGTGTAAGCTGAAACATATTGGAAAGCGATGACCTGATAACTGAACCTATGATCACATATCCCCCACCACAGGGACCATCAGGTCCAAGAACAATTATCTGGTCGCCGGCAATATTCAGCCCCCCTGGAACTGTATAGCCCATATCAACAATATTTGATGGGTGAATTCCCGCTTCACCACCATCTTTTCTTGCCCACCCTTTTGGAAAAACACTGGGGTCGGATTCAAGCCTGCTTCCTGATCTGTTAGAATTTCTGCTTACTTTGAATTTCATTTTGCTGAGAGTGTCAATAGCATAGTCATTGATATATTCAGGATAGGATGAAGGCCCAAGCATTATTTTCACTTCCATATTATTGCTATATTCTCTTAAATGTTTTTCTGGGAGTTTGAAATCAAGGATACGATCACTTAAATTACCGGATTCGCCGAATATAAGAACGTCGTCTACCTTGAGAGATCTTCCCTCAAAACCACCGTAGTTTCCATAAATACATGTAGAGCTTGAGCCTAGAAATTTTGGTACATGAATTCCGCCTGAGATAGCTATATAGGATTTGAATCCGAGCCCTTTGTCCGACTTAAGACTTAGGACTTGAGATTTTTTTATCGTGATAGCTCTCCACATTGGTATGGCTATTCCATCTATCTGCGGGCTAAGGTCCCCTCCTGTCACAGATATTATTGCATCGTCATTGAATTCAGCAGCAAACATTCCTCCTGATACTTCAATTAGGGCATTTGTTGGATCATTGCCTACCAGTATGTTACCTACTCTATGGGCATAAGGATCGCTCGGTCCGGAAATTGGAAAACCATTTTTGTAATAGCCTACTCGCCCTGGCCAGTCTTCTACCAACGCTTCAATCATATTTTTAATGATCTTTATACTCCCCATAAAAATTACACCTCAGACAATAGTTTCTTTTTGGCATTTTCCTTACCTTTCTGGAATTTCCTTAGATCGTCTAAAACGTTCTCGTTCTGATATTCTTTAATCCAATCGGACACCCTGAACTTTCTTCTATTGAAATTATATCTAAACAAATCACTTCCACTACTGACCTGTTCGTAGATAGAAAGTACATCATCTTCTGAAGTCTCGCGATATCTGATTATATCCTTTGGATACAGAATGAACGGGTTTTTTTTAAAGTCTGGATGACTCTGATTGTACTGCCACGTGGGTATTGTTCTTCCCAGAATCTGGTACCCCCCCGGGGAATTCATCGTATAAATGAAAAGACATTTCCCTCCAACTCCTACAGTCCCTTCAGCAGTAAAAGTGCGTGATGGATTATATTTAGGAGCTTCTATAGCCGACCTAGGGTCTAGCGGAAGTTGGAATGGACCACCTGGGAAAAACAATTCATGAATAATTATCCATCCTGTGCCTGTAACTTTCTCCTTAAGTTCATCCTTTGAAATCCCGTTATATTTGGCAACGTAGGCAATGTTGTGATCATCAATAACATAGTCTGGAGTTCTTTTTATGTTATTAATGTAGTATCTTATTGAATTTCTTGTAACCTCATCTTCAAAAACTATGGGGAGGGAAATTTCCCTTACAGTAAATTCACTTTTCTCAATGGACGTTATTTTGCTATCTATATCTACAAGAATAGAGATGAGATCCATGTAGTCGATGACAACAGGATCATATTTTAACATAAGGGTTCGAAAGCCCATACCATACTCAATCAAACCCTCAACCGGTGCTCTTTTCTCCAATTCCTCTGTGATCTTAAAAAGGCGGAAAGAGTCCATAAGATCAAAAACTTGATTTGAACCAATTTCCATCTGTATATAACCATCACCAGCTAATCTAAAGAAAAGATCTTTCAACCCGCCTTCTTTCTTTTCCTGATATATCAAAGAATTGTAATCCATATTTGTTTATCACCTCCCTTCTAGTATCTTGTCTATGACAGCATGGTCAGGGTGTTTAGGTAGTGGTTTGTTTTGTGGTTCAACAGTCTTTTTGCATATAGACTTACACGCCTTATTTCCAAGACAGCAGTATGAACATATATACACTCCTTTTTCATAGTATGGGCACCACACATAGTCACTGATATGATTCAACATCTTACAAATGGGGCAATACATTTCTTCCTTATCCTTTCCAAACGAATACACTACTTCAGTCATTTATCATTTCACCTCCTTCATATTTTCCAAGCTATCCTTATATTTAGCATTAACTATACCTGTGACCTTGGCTTCTTCCGCATTATTTATATCTTTTGGTATTCTAGCGTAGTAGTTACTCTTTACTCCTTGCTCCCCTTCTTTAGAGTAAGCGTAAGAGTTGAGGGCAAGACTAATGACTATCGCCTCTATAATTGCTAATAACCATGAGATGCTGTCGTAAATAGTGCCACCATAGTAACCAAGTAACGCCGGAACGTTCACAATTATCGGGATTATCAATGCGGGGAAGTTTGCCTTGTTAAAATCCTTGAGATAACCTCTTCTGTATTCAGAATACATAGGTAAATGGTACCTTTTTCTCACTATTTTGTAGTCAACTAACATCACAGATATCCAGCTACCGAGAAAAATAACTAGGAAGTCACTTATATATATTGCATAGTTCAGTACATCCAGTTCCATAAATATCAGTGCAAAAATTAAAAAGGCTATCATCCAAATTCTTCTACCGGGCATGAAATTGAAGATTGCTGCAAAGAAATTAGAAGTAGATAGCGACCCAGAATATACATTTTCTACATTTATTCGCACTTGTGTGATTATCGCAAGCAACAGTCCAAATCCTCCTAGAAGATAGACAGCATAAACACCGGGATCTGGTTGATTATATATTGGTGCTATTAGACCTCCTAATAGAAAGTCTATTAGGGGAACTATGGCATAAGGCGCCCAGAATTTCCAAACCCCTCCAGTTTTTCTCTCCTCTTTCTTAAGGAATCTCCCATAGTCTATTCCCCATAGAGGCCAAAGCATGAAAAGTCCCATTCCTGCAGCCGCTGCCAACAAGAAAGTAGTTACTGAGAATAATGGTTCGCCTTTTGGGGTAAATGTAAACAGATGATGGAGGATAACTGGATTGTAGTCAGCGACAGTCCCAAATAACCCTCTTCCAAAGAACGCAAGTACTACCATTGCTACTACTAGTGGCAACCATATGAACCATGTAGCGAATTGGAACTTTGCAAGGAATGACATCCCATATAGAGTTAGTGGAATAAAGATTAACACAATGATAAGTACCCAAATAGAATATGGAATCTGGCTAATATAAGTAGCTGCACTGGAAGCCATGATTCCACCTTCTGCAGCGAAATAGTAAAGCCAGAGAAACACATAAAGTATCGCAATAATTCCTGCTCCCTTGTAACCATAGGTCGACCTTGATAGAATAGCAGCACCAAGCCCTTCAAGGGAGCCTTTGTGCATGAACCATAATGTAGGATATATAGTCCATATAAGACATACAATGAATGAAAATATCATGGCGGGTACGCCCCATTCAGTACTAATAAGTCCTCCAAGTTCGAAGGCATAAAGAAAAGTTACACCTCCCCATACTACCATCATAATTTGTTTCCAACTCCACTTCCAAATAGACGGTACTCTTTTTAGGGCATAGTCTTCCATCTTGGTAGATGAACCACCCTTTCTCGTTGATGTAGCTCTTAAATCCAACATGTCTCTATCCGTTTCAGAATAATCGTCCAATAAATCCTTCATATTTTTATTACCCCCTCAAATATATCTACTCCTTTCTCCAGTAAATCTTCACGCATATTCAATGCACCCATGAACCTGAATACATTGCCATAGTGCCCGCACGTATGCATCAACAATCCATTCTGGAGGAGTGCATGTTTTATTTCCATCATGTGCTTTGAATCCACTGGCTTTCCGTTATCTACAAGCTCTATGCCTATCATATAGCCCTTTCCGCGTACTTCTCCTATAAAGTTGGAATCTATTTTATTGAATTTTTTTAACATTTCCTTACCGCTGGATTTCACCTTATCAAAATACTTTGGCACTTCATTGATAACGGTTATTCCCGCAGCCATTGCAAGGGGATTGGCCCTGTAAGTTCCCAGATGGAATGGCTTCGGCAATTTTTTATCATAGTCATCCCGGTAATAAACTAATGATACTGGCAACCCACCTCCTATGCTCTTGCTGACACACACTATGTCAGGGGTAATATTTTCATATTCAAATGCCCACATCTTGCCTGTCCTGCCTACTCCACTCTGAACCTCATCCACAATCATTGTAAGGTCGTATTCGG
>JAKBRR010000073.1 GCA_021845325.1 Thermoplasmata archaeon | reverse complement strand
GTTCGATATTTATAAATAGAAACTTGCTCTATCGGTACGCTTAATTGCGGTGCTATTAATGAATGATGGTGACTTTATAAAAGTGGACTATGAAATGCGGGTTGGTGATGAGAAGAAACTCGTTTCCACCAGCAAGGAACAGCTGGCAAAAGAAAACGACATTTTTGATGATAAACATGCATATCATCCAACTGTTATCATAGTCGGTACAGACCAGGTTTTTAAGAAAATTAACGAAAGCTTCAAGAGTCATTCCGAGGGCGGAGAGGATGAAGTTACAATGACTCCAGATGAGTCCTATGGAGCCCGTGATCCAAAGAATATCAAGGTTCATTCATACATTGAATTCAAAAGGCAGAACATCGACCCCGTTCCAGGACAGGAAGTCCTGATAAACCACAGAAGAGGAAAAGTCCTTTCAGTGACACCAGGCAGAGTTCTTGTGGACTATAACCATGCATATGCCGGAAAGACAGTTTATTACAAGTACACAATACTTGAGAAGATATCCGATGAAAAAGGAAAAGCACAATCACTTATTTCAATGAACTATCCTGTGAATGAAGATAAATTCAATATTTCTGTAGATAGCGATGTAATAAGGATCGAAATACCTGAAGAGACTAAATTCGATCCAGTCTGGGTAGAGGCAAAATTCCATCTTGTCAATGATATGAGGAAATATCTTCCTGGTAAAACAGTGCAACTGGTCGAGACATACCTGCCGCAGGAAGAACCCAAGCCAGAGGAAACGACAACCACGGAATCTGCACCCGGCAGTAAGCCTGAGGAGGAGCAGAAAGCACCTGAAGCGTCGCAATCTGGAAATGCGGAAGAAAAGAAAGAAGAAGTAAAGAATGAGCCAGTCGAAAAAGACCAGGCCTAGTAAACTTTTCAGGGAAGAAGAGACCAATTTCAGGGATTCCGTAATATCAAAGCTTCAAATACTTTCAAACAAAGTTTCTGTAGTCCTGGTAGGGCCCAAATATGGCGGCAATATTGGTGCTGTCTCCAGATCAATGAATAACGCCGGTCTGCGCGACCTCATAATTATCGGAAGGGATGACATACCGGAAGACGCATATGTATATGGAATGCATTCAACAGACATTCTGGACTCAGCAAGGCATTTTAGTTCCCTGGATGACCTGAGAGATGAGTTCAACGTCATTGCTGCATCTTCCAGTGAGGTCACCTTCAATGGCAGAAAATACCGTAGACTGTCATATTCACCAGAAGAATTCTGGAAAATTTATCTCAAGGCAAAGGGGAAGATCGCACTTGTGTTTGGCAGGGAGGATGATGGCCTGAGAAACGATGAGATTGAAGAATGTGACAGCTTCATTAGTATTCCGGCGAATCCAAGGTATCCTGTGTACAACCTATCGCATGCCGTCACTATTATATTATATGAGATGGTGAGGCAAACTGTAAGATCCAGAAGCCAAATGCCACTTACGAGCGGCCAAAATGTGGATCTTCTGATCGAGCAAATTATCGAGACATTGGATCTTATCAAATATCCAGCGCACAAGAGGAAGAACACGGAGGTTATGCTACGTAGATTACTATCAAGATCCAGGTTGACCGATACAGAGTTTCATAAATTAATGGGGATCTTCAGGTATATTATTTTCAACCTGAATGATTCAGATGAGAAAATTTAATGTGTTATTTGAAGCTTCCAATTCACATTATGTGGTGCGTATAATATGAAGCAAAACACAAGGAATTTGTAGCCATATCTATCATCGTCCCTGGTTTCAAGTTATTCTATTTTTGAATTGCAAAAATACAACTAGGATAAATAAAAGTGAACCATGGCAGGGTTATATTATAAAGACGTTTCAGAAAACTATTGCTATGGGAAATTATGGCGCAAACGGTATTAACTAAACTTTTTTTTACTTATTCTATTAAATATCAATTTTAATTTGGAGTAAACCATGCAATATGGCGGAAACAGAATTAACTTTTCAATGTCTGCAAAAGCAATTCGGGAAACCCTATTGATAGGGAAATACATTTTTTTATTCGTTGTACTTTCTGCCATTCTGACCATTATATACTATATTCTACTCCCAATGCTCCCATTCGGAACATTCTTTTTGCCCGCAGTAAAATTCATCACTCCAATGCAGGTTGTTTTCTCTTTTGCAATGGGCATACTTTTTTCGCTTCTTATTACAATTGCCATAAGATCACATTCGTTTGGCGTAAAGATAAACAAGGGAACTGGAGCAGCCTCCGCATTGACCAGTATCGTTAACGTCTTCTGCTGCACACCAATTATACCTTCGATCATTGGAATTGTCGGTGCATCTTCGCCATTTCTCTTCAGGTATTCGCCGGCAATACAACATTTTTTTGCCGTGGACTATCCGATATTCTACATAATTTCCATCGTAATGCTTACTTATTCAATCTTGAAAATAGCCTCAAATCTCGGTTGCTGCAGATTGGATACCATTAGCGGAGAAAAAGTGTTATCGCAAAAGCAGGAGGTTTAAAGGAGAATGTCAAAATCCAACAAGAAAAAGATGGAACAGTTAAGGAAGAGACAGCTAAAAGCCAGGAAGAAGATGGAGAAAATAGCGCTTATAACATTGACAATAGCTATACTGGTTGTAGTAGGTATCCACTATGGGGCATCTGCAATTAATGGAAACCATACTGTAACGAAAAATGCAGAAAAAACCATGAGCGATTTCAATGTTACATTGATAAATGGAGGAACTGTCTCAACCAAGTCATTGGAGGGTCAGCCCTTAGTTGTCTGGTTAATGACAACATGGTGCTCCTCGTGCGCTGAGACAAGCGAGCTTCTTGTCTCGCAATATTATAACACCTTCAGATCAGATGGGATACGTTTACTGCAGATAGAAAATTACAATGATCTCAATCAACAGGGGGAGAGTCTACCATCTTTCGTAACCCAATACGGTGGGGCAAATGAGCCTGGCTGGTATATTGGAACGGCTCCTCAGTGGGTAACCCAGCAGTACAATCCAGCCGGAGTACTCGATATATATTACCTGGTGAATTCACAGGGATACATTGTTGGTAGCGGGCAGGGCCTTGGATCAAACCTCAACAGCGTAATTGAAACTTTGGGGTGAAAGGTATGCAATTCAATAAAAGTGGGTATATGAGATTTTTTGCCATCGTTGTGGTATTGAATGCCATTACCGCAGTCGGTTAGGCCCATAATTGAAAAAATAAGGAATGATCTCACCTTGGACATGAATTCAAGATCAAACAGCATACACTTGAAAATATAATATTTGAAAATGCCATGGAATTAAGCAGATAATGCTTAGGAAAGGCAAAAATGTTAGAATTCGATAGATTTGTCATTAAAATCTCAAGGAATGATACTGTAGATTTAAAGAAAAAGAACATATTAATTGCTCCTGAGAAATGAAATGCTTTAAAGATTTACAAATCTACATTGTGGTATGCCCAAAAGAAGATTAAAGAGAGTAATATAATTAAAGTCTATGAAAGACAAAGGTAAGAATTGAATGACAAACTACAAATTAATTGCGATAAAATTGGGAGATAGTTTAAAGTATGGTAGTTCTGTAAATGAAATAAATAGGATTGCCAAAGCTGTTTTTACATTTAATAAAGTAAAACATCCGAATGATAGCATAACATCAGTAAGGGCCCAAGAAGTCTATGACTGGGTTCTAACCTTGTCAGAACAAAACCTAACAGAGATCAACAAAGGAAAACTTCTTTCAGACTTTATAAAGGAGTTAGCACCAGAGTTCGCTCTATCAAAGGTTTCTGAAGGTTTCGAAATTGTAAGCAAACCTTCAGAAAGACAAAGAGTTAAAAACAAAGATTCTAGGGAAGTTTTTGTTTTAATGCCTTTCGAAGACCAATTTCAGACAATATACTATAATGTCATAAAACCTGTAGTAGAATCCCTTGGTTATCCAATCTCTAAAGATGACGAAAATGTGAGTATCGGGAATGTTATTGAACAAATACAAGGGTCGATAAGAGACGCCTTATTAGTCGTAGCCGATGTAAGTGGAAAAAATCCAAACGTGTTCTATGAACTCGGATATGCACACGGATTTGAGCAGAATGTTTTAATAATTACTACAAACAAAAATGATGTTCCCTTTGATATATCACATATCCGGTTTTTTGAATATTCTTACGAGCCAAATTTTAGCAAGCTAAAAGACCAATTCTATCCCATTTTTAAGAATAATCTTGAGGAGATCTCCAATGGCAAATGAGACATCAGGCAAAATAGATTTTGAACGAGTTGTGGAATTAATTTCCAAATATGAACAGTTAAAGAAATCAGGTGAAAT
Source organism: Thermoplasmata archaeon (assembly GCA_021845325.1). The sequence goes on along the minus strand of JAKBRR010000073.1, from coordinate 3,179 downwards.
CAAAAAGTATAATGAAGAGTCAACAAAGAAGGATTTTATTCAGCCTCTTTTTGAATCCCTAGGTTGGAATTTTTCAAATAGAGGAAAGAGCGACGATTCCGTAAGTGCTGAGGAAAAAATATCAAAGAAGCGTGTCGATTATGGATTCAGGATCAATGGTATTCCACAGTTCTTCCTTGAAGCCAAGCCACTGAGAGAGGAGAACATCTATACAAATCGTGATTACGTGCTTCAGGCCATAGACTACGCATGGATGAAATCCTGTTCATGGGCAATATTGTGTAATTTTGAAACCATTGCGGTTTTCAACGCTGACTGGAAGGGGCCAAACATTGGCTACAATTTCCTTTTTGCCTTACACCCTAGTGATTTCATAACTGACAAGAGGTTTGGGTATCTTTCAAAGATTGCATTTACGAATAAAGAGCTAGATAATTTTGCATCCCAGTCTGGTAAAAAGCAACTAAAGAATCCGATAAACAAACAGCTTTTACAGGATATGATTCATTTTCGAGAAGTTCTCTCAAAGGATATCCTTAGGAATAATCAAAATAAGCGTCTTACTCAGGACGATATGGACGAATCAGTCCAGAGAATTCTTGATCGTTTAATCTTCATAAGAAATGCTGAAGACAGAGGGTTAGAAGAGAACCAGTTGCAGTCAAATGTTAGGCAATGGTTTGCAAAAGGTAAAGGCCATCTTATAAAGGAAATATCAAGGATATACAAGGATTTTGACTACAAATATAACAGCAAACTCTTTGCTCAACATTTATGCGATGATCTCTACATCGACAATGAGGCCTTACAAGAAGTAATCGGAGGACTTAATCAGTCAAAGGACAATTCATATCGCTATGATTTCTCCATCATTGAATCGGATGTTTTGGGAAACATATATGAACAGTATCTGGGAAACATCCTCAAGTCAACGCCAAAGAGAGCAAAATTAGAAGAATCAAAGACACATAGGAAGGAGCAGGGAATATACTATACACCCTCTTACATAGTTGATTACATCATCAAGAATACCGTTGGAGAATTTATTAGGACACATACACCTGAGGAAATCAAAAAAGTAAGAATTCTAGACCCAGCTTGTGGTTCTGGAAGCTTTTTGATAAGAGCTTACAAGGAATTGGAGAATTATTGGTTGCATAATTCAGATTTTGCCCAAACCACGTTAGACAGCGAGGAATTCTATTCAAAGAAGGTAGAAATTCTAAAGAATAACATATTTGGGGTAGACTTAGACCCTAAGGCAGTAGAAATAGCTCAATTGAACCTATTATTGCAGATATCTGAAAGGAAGCAGAGACTACCAATACTTCAAAATAACATAAAGGTTGGGAACAGCTTGATTGATGACCCCTTTATTTCTGATAAAGCTTTCAAGTGGGAAGGGGAATTCTCAGGGGTTATGAAAGAAGGGGGATTTGATATTATTATTAGCAACCCTCCATATCTCAAGATAGAAGAACTTCCAGAAAAAGAACGTAAGTACTACCAAGAAAATTATTCAGAAACCTACATGAAAAGATACGATGCTTATGCATTGTTCACGGAAAAAGGCGTCACGCTTCTAAAAGAAGGTGGTATTTTTGGGATGATTATTCCATCCACCATTCTAAACAATTTGAGTTTTATTAACATCAGGAAATTTCTCATTAATTCAACTAGCATAACTAAGGTCGTGAATCTTGGTGGAAAGATATTCAAAGGAGTAAATAACGATACGCTTATTCTGATTCTTAAAAAACAGCGTTTAAATCAAATAACTACGATTTATGATGTTCCAAAATATGGGGGTGGAATTGCAACAATTAAAGAAAGTGGGAAAGTGAACATAAGAGCTAATTATGGCCCTCCGCTGTATAATATTGAATTACGTCTTACAAAAGAAGCTGATAAAATCTTAACAAAGATGAACCAAAATAGTATTCCCCTTGGTGAAATAAGCAACTGCTTTCAAGGTCTTGTAACAGGAAGTAACGAAGCCTATATAGTCACGAAGGAGCAGATTTTCACAGAAGGACTAGAAAACAAACTGTGCAAACCAGTACTTTTTGGAGATAATGTTTCGAGATACGTAAAGCCTAACCCAAAATATTACGTAATTTATGTCACAAAACAGACAGACATAAATAGCTTTCCAAAAATCAAGAAGAGACTTGAAATTTTCAAGGGGGAACTGGTGAGAAAAAGAGAAGTAAAACTTGGAAGACAGCCTTGGTACTCATTACACTGGCCAAGGGAGAGTACTAATTTTGAATGTGAAGAAAAGATTGTCGTACAATGCATACGTAATCTTTCTCTTAAACGCAGAATAGTAGCAACATTAGATACTAAAAAATTATACGCAGACCATACACTAAATATCATTTACTCAAAGAATGCAAAATATAACATAAAATATGTTTTGGGAATCTTAAATTCAAAACTAATAAATTACCTATTTCAACGTAGATATGTTGATATAAACATCAAGGGAATTTACTTAAAAGAAATACCTATCAGGCAGATTGATTTTGGGAGCCAACTAGATATGCATTATTATGAAAGTATGATAGAGTTGGTTAACAAGATACTCAACTTAAATGACGAGCTCCAGACTACCAATTTCACTGATAAAAGGATATCAATTGAACAAGAACTGGCCTTAATAGATAGGCAAATTGACAATTTGGTATACGATATGTATGGATTAGATAAGCAAGAGCGAGAAATAGTAAATGCTTCCCTGTGAACGATTTTAGTTCGTAAATTTAAGCTGTCAAGAAAGTTTGTACAACATTACTTGACATATGGTATTGATGATCATTTAATAAAAAGGTAAATGCCATTTGGTTTGAGAATCTTCAGAGAATTCTACAACCTGATTCTATCATTGAAGCCTAAGGATGTTAAGGATAAGGGAATATCGAAACAAGACCTAAGTTATGCAAGGAATCAGATTAAGAAGGGAATTGGACTAAGGAGAAAAACAAAGCTGATTAAAGTTCTAATGCCGATGTATAAATCAAAAGAAGGAATCGATAACTAATATCCTAATAGACAAATATTGCTTTATATAGGGTCAAAATAAAAACGGCTTGTCTATATCCCCCTATTGGTTATGGGACCGCTGAGATTTGAACTCAGGTTACCAACACCCCAAGCTGGTAGGATACCAGGCTACC
>JAKBRR010000072.1 GCA_021845325.1 Thermoplasmata archaeon | reverse complement strand
GGGTATTATTGCTCCTGATGGCTTTTTGAACAAATATGAAAAAAACATTTCCTCTGAAATCTTCAAAATACGGGTTTCGAGCAATGAATTTTTAACTCCAAGAAACAGGAAGCAATTTGGGATAAGAACGCCAGAACTGATGAAACAGAGAACCAGAGAGAATTCAAATATTTTCGAGAGCCTCTGTTATTCTGAAGTGACAGGAGAGGAAACAATTGATCCTATAACGGATTATTTCATGGAGAGGGTTGTTAGATCAGGAGATAAAAAGAGTAATATTGCCAGATTTACATATTTTAATATTATGAGCGCAATTAAAAAGGAAGCGGATTTCTTCAGAAATAATAATGGCACAGAAAAATTTCTCATCGAGTGCGAAACCTATTCCATTGCTTCCATAACATTGAGCATTTTGTATCCTTTAATGAATGGAAATTGCATAATTTTTGATTCCACGGAGAATCGGGATGGCATGGCAAAGCTCGTAAAGTGGTTTCAGCCTGAGATTGTAATACTGGAAAATTACATAAACGAGAATTTCGACACGCTTATGAAATATTCTCGAAGGTATAAACCACAACACGTGGTTATTATACAGTCTCACAGAAACAATTCCATGATTTCTGAGATTTTTTCAGGACTCAAGACAAGGGTTACAGGAATAAAGATTCACGGAAGGATAAGCACACCCATATCATTGCTGGAATCAGTTGATATAAGTTCACATCCGCTCTCCGACGGTTCTCTCTTTTTCGGCTTAACAGGCGAACAAACTGAAGCAAATGGAGATGCTAATCAGATTGCCATACGGGGCAGTCAGGTATGCGGTTATTTAGAAACTACAGAAACAGATGAAGAAACTCCTCCTGATACGAGCAGACTAATCATTCGTGGAAAACTTATCAGGGAGTACATAGAGCTTGAGGAAGAAATATTCGAATCAGGAGGTTCAGAAATATATGTCAACGACCTGTCACTGGAGGTCGAATCTCAGTTGATACTGGAATCCGGGGTAAAGGGTGCTGTTGTCATTACGTTAGAAAAGGGGATTAAAAGATCGAATGTAGTTCTTATTGAAAGCGAGACCACAAAAATAACCACACCGGACATTTCCAGGGTTTTAGGGTTCTGGTTCCCCAGATTTATCAGGGAAGGTGAAATCCGTATCGTTGAATCCATACCCAGAAGCATTTCCGGTGCACCCATATTGGATCTCATATGGAAGTTGATCTGAAATCCTCTCCTTCCTGAAGGTTTGGAGGTTCCTGATTCATAGAGTGGCAACTTGTAGGCCTCCTTATAAGAGGCCCGCCGCTGTAGCACTTTCCACAGACGTGAACTTGGGAATGCCCTTCCCTGCCTTTGTTAATTTGTTCATGTTCATTACGTTTCTAACAAATTTTTCCTTCGCAATTCATCTCCTCTCTTAAGATAAGAGCTTTCCTGCTCAAAGAATTGTAAATTAATGTCATATCCTTATAATTCCGGTTAATGTTTATTTATCATCTTTTGATTAGAGATTAAGGAGATTATTTATGGAAAACTCTGGCGGACAAAACAATACATACGCGAAAGGCCTGGAAGGTGTCATAGCTGCTGAAACAGAAATCGGCTTCGTTGATGGACAGGAAGGCAGATTAGTTTACAGGGGTTATGATATTACAACTCTCTGTGATAACTCAAACTATGAGGAGGTATCATATTTACTCAATTATGGAAAACTCCCAAACAGAAAGGAAATGAAAGATTATCTGGACAAATTGAAACTTAATTCAGATATACCGGAAAATACATATGAAATAATTGAAAAGTTCGGGAAAAAGGCTCACCCAATGGTTACCCTTAGAACTGTCATCTCCAACCTGGCATCATACGACCCGCAGGAATCAGACAGTTCCATTGAAAATCAGAGGAGAATCGCAATATCAATAACAGCAAAAATGCCGGCGATTGTAGGTGCAATACACAGAACTATTCAGGGAAAGGACATTATAAAAACAAAGAGTGAACTGTCATATGCAGGTAGTTTTCTTTACTACGCACTTGGAAAAAACCCTGATTCGGTAGAGACCAAAATAATGGATACCGCTCTTATGCTTCATGCAGATCACGGGATGAACGCTTCCACATTTTCTTCCCTGGTTACTATATCAACACTTGCAGATATTTATTCAGCTACAACATCAGCCATTTCCACCTTAAAGGGTCCACTTCATGGTGGAGCCAACGAAAGGGCGTTGAAAATGATTATGGACATTGGCTCGCCAGATAGAGCGGGTCCATTTCTAGAAGCAATGGTTGCCAGAAAAGAGAAGATTATGGGTTTTGGGCACAGAGTATATAAGGTATATGACCCCAGAGCAAAGATTCTCAAAAAATATGCAGCATATATATCTGAAAAATCAGACAAGAAAATTATTTTTGATACAGCCAGCAAGGTGGAGGAAATCATGATAAACAAGCTGGGAGAAAAGGGAATATTCCCAAATGTGGATTTCTATTCAGGAATGATTTACTATTCAATGGGTCTTTCACCTGAAATATTCACACCGGTATTTGCTCTTGGAAGAATATCCGGTTGGACAGCGAGATCTATAGAATATTTACAAAGCAACAAGCTTTTCAGACCTAAAGCACTATACGTTGGTGAACGGGGACCAAAGTCTTACATATCAATCCAGGAGAGGCAGTAAACTGGAAAACGGGAATGGGCAAGAAGGAACTAAAGGTGAAAAACCCTTAGTTCCGGATACATCTGCAATCCTTACCGGTTCGGTAAATCTTCTTGGAGAGAATATTGTTGTTCCATCAATGGTATTATGGGAAATAGCAAAGGGAAAACCGGCAAGGATAATAAAGGATCAGGAAGAAATGCTGAAAGTGGTGGAACCACAAAAAAGCAGTATAACTAAAATAAGAGAACAGGCCGGAATCACAGGCGATCTTAAGTACCTAAGTGAAACGGACATTGAGGTTCTGGCAGTTGCATTTGAAATTAAAGGCAAGGTGATAACCAACGACTACTCCATGCAAAACGTGGCAAAAACAATGGGCATAGCATTTGAATCCTGTGGTATTGAACCAATAAAAAATGAGATTCAGTGGTCTTTCAGGTGCAAGGGCTGCAGAAAGATTTATGAAGAAAACATCAAGGAGTGCAGGATTTGCGGTCACAAAGTGGTTCGGTTCAGGAAGGTGGAGTAAATTGATTGACTATTCAAACTGGAAGTTTTCAAAAATACAGGATGTTACCTGGAAATTGAATAATTCAACTCCTATTTATCCCGGAGATCCGCCTCTAAATATTGAACAGGTTAAGAATGAGGTTAAGCCGTACATCAAAATAAGCAAAATTACAATGGGTAGCCACACCGGAACTCATATAGACGCCCCATACCATATGCTTGAAAATGGCTTCAAACTGGATGAGATCCCCATCACAAATCTTGTTGGCCCGGTTAAGGTTGTTCAGATAAGGGGAAAAAACGTGGAACCGGAGGATGTACCCTCGGGCTATTGCGAAAGAGTTTTGTTTAAAACTACAATAGAAAGCTATTCAGGAGCTTTCAGGGAAAACTTCTCCTTTATATCAAAGGAGGCAGCAGGAGCCATTATGGAAAGGAATATAAAACTCATTGGAATCGATTACCTGTCCATAGATGAATATAATTTCGTTGAGCCGGATGCACACTGGGCACTTCTGGGAAAGGGAATAACCGTAATAGAAGCCCTTGATCTCAGGAATGTCGAACCCGGAGAGTATTTTTTGGTTGCACTTCCATTGAACATATCTGCAGATGCTTCTCCGTGCAGGGTTATTTTGCTTTCATAAATGATAACAGGAATCATCAGGTAAAATTAATGCTAAATCATTTTCTCACAATTGCGCAAGAGCTACATTTGGCAAAAACTTAAGAAAAGAATCATTATCCCTAAACTAAAGGTGCACAAATTAATGGAGAAGAATGATTCAGCAAGAGGGGAAATTCGCATAGTGAAGGGGGATACAACGATAGCAAAGATAGGAAGTTCTCCCATAGTTATTGGAAGGGAACAGCTTGAGCCATTGATGACTGAAAAGCTCAAAGCAGCCTCAATTTCAAGGGAGCACATAAGAATCACACCCAGAGATGGTCGTCTCTACATAGAAGATTTCAAACCCAGTAAAAATGGCACATGGTTAGTCAGGGACGGCCAGGCAATAGATTTAACTGGAAAAAAGGGAGAGACGGAACTCCTTTTATCGGACGAAATAATACTTGCAAAAGCAGTTACACTGAAATTACGGGCAGATTAATTCTTCCAAACAATTTAATAATATAGCTAAAATAATCTTAGGATGAGTAAAGCTGGTTCTGGTTCTGGAATTCTCGCAGCATTATTGAAGCTTCTTGATTTCCAGCACAGCTTTCTCGGCTATTCAAGAAGTACGGTACTCATCATATTGCTTCTTATTGGCATCGCCCTTGTTTACAGGGGGAGCGAAAGCTGGATGCTCATATTCGGGGCACTTGGAGCTTATATCGGCTTTATTATTGCACTTTATGTAGCATCACTTTTAAGCATTACAAACTCACCAGTATATTTGATACTGGCTATAGGAGCTGTCATGGGCGCAATTTTAATGCTTTTTTTTGTCAGAATTCTGATATCCGCTTCTCTGGCATTCGCAGGTTTCATCGCTCTTTACGTAATTCTGGGAATAAATCTCATAATTGCAGGGCTACTTGCCGTAGCAATATTTGGTATAGCCTACTTTTTCAATAAAAGGCTCATTATCTATATTGCAGCAATACTGGGGGCAATTGCTATCTGGTTTGCTCTGTATAATCTTGGTCTATCATCTGTAATAGCGCAATTGCTTGCAATTCTCGCCTTTATCTCGGGAATATATATTCAACTGAGGGAAAAAGAGAAAGGCTCTAACAATTACTATTACAAGGAACCCCCGTATCCACCATATTACTGGGAATGATGGATGGTTGTTAATGGACAACTAAATTCTCCAGTGCTGTTATGAACTCTGCTGAATCGGCAATTACCCCGTAATCGGCAGATCTGAATATTGGAGCATTTGGATCCTTGTTCACGGCAAGTATTTGCTTTGCATATCTCAATCCAACCAGATGATTGTCATGGCCCGAAATTCCCACTGCAACATAGAGGGCAGGGGAAATTGCAATGCCAGTTAAACCTACCTGTTGTTGCCTAGGTATAAGTTTCATATCAACCACAGGTCTGGTTGCAGCCACTGCTGCGTCCAGGCTTTTGCTTATATTAACTACTTTACCAATCAATTCTCTGGATCTCGCTCCCATGCCTATTCCTATTACAAGACCACTTCCTGAGAGCGGCTTGAATTCTTCTGAAACCGGAGTAAAGCTTATCTCCTTAACATATGATTTTTTTGATGGGGCTATTTCAACGGTATTGAAGGGTTTTTCACTTATGCCCTTCATGAGAATCCCGGGTCTCACCGTGGCCATTTCAGGCTTGGTTTTTGAGGTTATCCTTGCAACTATTCCTCCACCGAAAGCCGGTTTATACTGAATCAGTTTCCCATCTTCGTAAGAAATTTTTACGCAATCTGCTGTTAATCCAAGATTCCTTGCAGCGCTTATTGTTGCAGAGACCTCTCTGCCGTTTACCGTGGAAGGGAAAATCACAAATTCTGGCTTTATTTTATCCATAAGAGAAATGAGTTCCTCAGTGAGTTCATCATTTCTCCTGCTCCTAATATAATAGTAATTATGGCATGAAATACCTTTAAGGGAACCCGGTTCAATGTTTCCGGCAATTGATACATTAAATCCCTCTCTGATGGCAATTCTGCTGAGCTCTGAGGCAATTTCAACTGATACCTCAGGAGAATCCATGGCTATACCCAGAAGAGTCTTTCCATCCCTCTGTTCACCCAGGGATAATTTTTCGAAAGATGCAGTTTCTTTTGAGGCAATTATTTCAGATTCGTGTATTATTTTTATTGCCTCATCAATACTGATGAATTTTACCTGTCTGGAGCTCTGAACACTTTCCGTTCCTGATACAACAGTTAATGAATCTGCAATACCATTTATGCCTATAGCAAGATCCTTAGCATTAACGGTTGTGATCTTATCACGCATTTCCGGCGTTCCTTCAGGGATTTTTCTGGCTTTGTTTATTTTTTCAGAAACGGAAATCACAATAGGCATTGAAACCTCAATTTTTTCTATTCCCGCTTCGGTCTCCCTTTCAAGAATCAGGTTTCCCGATTCAGGGAACTCTATGGAAGAAACAGAGGTTGCCAGCGAGTATTTTGAAAATCTTGCAATCTGTGGGGGTACCTGGGAAGTTTCACCATCAAGGGAATATTTTCCGCACAGGACAATATCAGGTTTCTCAATCTCTATGAATCTTGAAAGTATTTTTGAAGTAGCCCATGTATCAGCACCTCCGAATTGTCTGTCTGTAATAAGAATTCCCCTGTCAGCTCCCATCCTGAGGGATTCATTGAGTATATCAGACGCCTGAGGAGGTCCCATGGTTGCAACAGAGATCTCTGCCCCAAGTTTTTCCTTAATTCGTATTGATTCTTCCACAGCCTTCTTGTCGAATGAATTTATGGAAAGTGGAACCCCTTCTCTTATGATCCGTCCAGTTGAAGCATCAAAAGAGATCTTGTTTACATCCGGAACCTGTTTTGCCAGAACTAATATTTTCATCTATGCTTCGACCATAATGTCTCCATTTTCGACCTTTGTTTTGAAAGACTTCAGGGGTTCAATATCACCTGATCCCTCTGGAGGGCTGATTACTTCTCCTGTTTTTGGATTGAAAGTTGCAAAATGGTTAGGGCAGATTAACGTCCCCTCATCAATAAAGCCCTCAGCCAGATCATAATCCTCGTGGGTGCATAAATGTGAAGTCGCGTAATAGTTTCCCTTGACGTTCATAATTATGATCTCCATGCTGCCGACCTTTACTTTTGCAATATCTCCTTCTTTCAAGCTGCCTGTTTTTCCAACCTTGTACCAATTCATCTTTTCAAATTTAGAACTGTTATAAATTGTTATCGTTGCTCCAAAGTGAGTATTCGAGAATCTGGAGCATAGGATAGATAGATTACACCAGGATCGATCAAGAACAAAACTATGAAAATATTAACGATGAAGTAAGTTTTGCTGTTGTTTCCAAAAGGATCTGCAATGACAGGGAAATAATTCACGAAACAGTTAATAAACCTGTTGAAATATTGTAAGGTGAAGGGGCTCTATTCAGAATCGTCTCCAAAAACAAAACTACTCTTAACAGTTAAGAGGAATGGAGAACCATCGCTCAGTGAGCTCAGCCACATTTTAGGCATATCAAAGGCTGCAGTTTTAAAGCACATATCGGAACTGGAAAAAGAGGGTATGCTGGAAAGAACTTATGTTCCATCCGGTAAAGGCAGACCTGTCTGCAAGGTGTTCATAACAGAAAAGGGCCATAGTGTTCTGCCCAAGTCTTATTCATCCCTTGCACTTGAAGCACTGGAATACGTTGAGAAAAATCTGGGACTGGCGGGGGTTTCAGAGGTTCTGCATTTAAGGTCTGCAAAAATT
>JAKBRR010000071.1 GCA_021845325.1 Thermoplasmata archaeon | reverse complement strand
ATTATCGTTCTCGCCCTCCTATATTTGTAAATATCATGGTTAGGACAGATCCAAGAAACAGAAAAGCAAGATAACCGGCTACAGTGAATCCCACAATGGCCAGCATAGTAAATATGAAAATTGGAAGCAGAAGAACAAGTGCTGTTTTCATTTCCTTATCATTCTTTTTATGTTCCATTTCAGGCGACCTCCCTTGTTCCTATCAGTTTCACACCGTGAAGAGTAACCAGGAAGAGAACACATAACCACCAGGTGACCACCGAATAGGCCAGATCCACCACAAACAACACTGAATGGGATGCCAGCGGCATGAATAAAAATACGAACAATCCTGGAAATGCGCTCGCTATGAGTATATTCTGCCTGGTTGGTTTTTCGGCTTCCATTTCAAAGAACCTCCCTTATTTCGCTTTCTTTGCTCATTTTTTCCCTTATGGCTTCTTTCACATACTCGGTTATAGTAGTATACCCCCCTTCACCGTCTCTTATTCTTTTCTCAACCTGATTTACAAGAGACTCAGGAAGACTCAAGGTTCTGTAGTTCACGCTGTTACCTCCTTTTGAAGCCATATGTTACCTGTAACACAACAGTCATTAATAAAAGTTATGTTACTGATAACATATCCATAACACATATTGTTTATATTATACTTAACACATAATGGGCTCGTGTCAAAATACAGAACCTTGAGCATCCCTGAAGAATTATACGATGAGGTTGAGGAATATATCAAGAAACACCCGGAGAAAGGATACACCGGAGTAACTGAGTTCTTCAAGGAAGCATTACGAGATAAGTTATTCGAGAATGTGGAACCTGTTAAAAGAAAGAAGCCCTGACCCAGTCCCCCCTCACTCATTTTTTTATGCTCCATTTCAAAGAACCTCTCTCTGCTTATGCTCGTCGATTAGAACTTTCAAAACCTCATCTATAGATTCTACTCTCAAGTCAAATTTCAGAGCTTTTAGAGCATCTCTTGTTGTCCTTTTTGCTACTATCGGTACTATGTTTTTAGAATTCATAATGCAGATATAGTAAATCATAGTTCATATATAATAGTTCTGTTGTAATAGCTAATAATTTATTAATTTTCATTGCTTATATTATGGTTGATATTCAAATCGCTGACTCTACATTACTCGGTTCCTATACTTGTAGAACTTTATTCGGCAGGAGAGGTTTATAAAACTACAATTCAAAAAAGGGTTGTAAAAACACTATCTACACTTGATAAAGTGCTTGAACAACTGGAAAGTGATGGGCTCATCACAATAGAAAAAAGAATAGAAAGGGGGAATGAAGTAAACCGCATATCACTAACAAGTAGGGGCAGAATTGTCGCTGAAAACCTGTCTCGTTTGGATGACTACAGAATTACATTACCAAAAGGCCTAACGGAAGAGATAGAAAAAATAATTGATAAGGACAAGTCACATGCATCAGTTGAGGAATACATTAACGAGGCAGTTAGAAAGGCCATTGAAAAGTGGAAAAAAGATCATGCTGTGGGGTGATACATTATCTCGGAACAAAAAACTAGGAGCCTTATATTATATCCTCTCTCATTTTTACCAAGGAATAAGAAACTAAATCCAAAGGCATTGAGTCAATGTCTATCCATAAGTAACGTCTTAAAAAACAAGATTGAAGTGAATTTTAGGGGTTCCACTAATATATATTCCGTGATTGTGGATTCTTTTGATGATCAAAAAGTTAATGGAAGATTTGTTAAATTAAAAAAAGATAATATAGAAAAGCTTGAAACTACGAATTTTAAGGAAAAAATAGACATTACAGGCATTGATGAGTTTATAGAAATGAATGCTTTTTTTGTATGGCTAGTTCAAGAAGATTTGCTGCTTGCAGAATATAACACAGAATCTTTGAACATACTTACAAAAAATTCTTCTATTGTAATTTCAAAGGCATTGAAAAGATGTTCAGTTTTTAATGAAGATATTTCCCTCCAACCCTTTCCATCCAGGGACTTAATCACAGAAATAATTAAAAATGGTGGTTTGATAAATAAATATCACCTAGCATTTCAAGATCTCAATAAAACCTATTTAGAATCAATGGGGTTGAGCGGAGAAACAATTTGGAGCCTAGCCGAATCGGGAGAATTAGATCTTTCTCAAACATTAACATTGAGTAAGAGTCAACAACTTACAGATGAAAAGTACAGATTTCTCAAAGAAATTGCAAATAAATTAAAGCTCAAAGCCAAGAAAATGGTAGTTTATACTGATGAGGGTAATTTCGATCTCATTGGAAATAAATACGTATATTATAACAAAAAAGCTTTACAATACGACGAGATTGAAAAATCAAGACGTGAGGTTTATGGTATCATTTTATCGGAACTATTGCTCCAACAGATTACAATAAACAAAATGCGTGCTTTAGAAGAGAGGAGACAACCGAGTTTAGATATACAGTAAGATTTCAAAGGTTTAATAAGCCTCTTCTTGCAATTTTAAAAACCTTAAAGGTCTTGTTAATCAAATATGCCATAAAACCCAGTGATAAGATGCTTGATCCGGTTAAAACCTCCATGAAGATAAAACTATATGGACCTGAGAATGTTACGTAATAAAATAAGCATAAAGTTAGAGATATTAACTCTAATGTCATAGTTACTTTGAAAGTATCAAAGAAATTTTCGAAAGTTCTCGTGGAGAGGAAATCTTTCTCTATATTAGGCATAAATGCCCCTATAATAGCAAAAGCAGTAAAAGTTAATCCCAACAAAGTCGAAAAAATGGTGGCAACAAAAGGAATACCATTTCTTGGTATGGCACTCAAATAACTATAAGAAAAGAATATGAATCCGACAGATAAAAAAGTCAATAATATAAAAATAGTAACTTGAGTGCGCCAAAACTGCATTATTTTTGACATTTAATCATGCCTCTCATTTAATGACTCAAGAGTATTTACTTATTTAGTTATTAAAGGTCTCCCATGGTCTCATCCAATTTCTGCATGGCCTTATCCTCAATCTCGGAGGCTATCTTTATCGCTTCATCTAGGGATTTTGCCCTCTTTATTTTCCTTGCGAGTCTTAAGCTCGTTTTAATATATCCGTTCATGAATTCCAAATCGAACTTATTCATAACAGAATCGACTCTTCCGTTTTTCTGAATTTCTCCCTCAGGTTGCTTATGATGTCTTCAAAATCCCTGCTCTGTCTTGCTGCATCTCCAATTAATTCTCTGTCGTGATCGGCACGGTCATTCCAACCTGCCCTGTATCCGTCTTTTCTCAGAGCTTTCTCAAACTCTGTCATTGAATCCAATGTTTTCTGTTCTCTCATGGATTCAGTGAAAGTTGCATATTCCATATGATTTGCGGATGCCTTGAAAAATGAGAGAAAAGAGCTTTCATATACTGCCCAGCCATCATCCTGGCAAGTACACTGACAATTGCTGGCATGCATTAGTGACAATATTTATAAAGCGTTTGGATGTATAACTATCTGGCAGCGTTAAGATGAACCGTTTTTATGAACACGAGGGTCTGGTTGCAAGGAAGCTGAAGGGTATTGTGGAGATTGTGAAGGAGTGAAATTATGGACAGTGAAAGGAAATGCAGAAGCTGCGGGAAAATTTTTGAATCTGATGAAGAGGCCAGGGTGCATAGATGCCCAAATATAATTAGCACAGACAAACCAGGAGTCTGGAACCCTATCCCAGGAGATGAGAAGAAGAATAAGGAAAAACAAGATCGAGAAGTTTCTAAAGGGGTGAGAAACAAGGACGACCATGAAACTGACTTTACGGAACTGGATGAAGAATTGGATGCCCTCCTTTATGATGAGAGATATAAGTTAATACGGGATCTATGGAAGGGAGTGAACGTTCCACATAGATTTATTATTTGGCACTGGTTCCTTTGGAGTTTTTCCAAGATTTACAAGAATGGAATATTTGAGGAAGGTGACAAAATTAAACCTGAAGCTCGAAGGGAATACGATCAATGGATCGATAAAAACATGCAAAGAATTGAAGAGATTTTGAAGGGGTGAATAAACTGTTAGATGAAACCTCTGGCGTAAATATCAACAGCTCAAAAGAATTTGAAATCAGAGAAGCTACTAATAAAAATGAACTCTCAGCCGAACCAAAGGTTAAATGTATCCATTGTCAAACAGAAATGGATATCCAACCACCTTACAATGTTGAATGGAGTTCTGAAGCATGGATAAACTGTCCAAATAAAAAGTGCCGACGACCAAATAAATTCCTATTCCTCAAAGGAGGAAATATTTCCATTAAGAACATTACGAAGTTCAAGAGTATTGCTAGTTTTCTTTCTTCAAATAATAGAGATGATGCAGAATTAGGAAACTTAATGAAGGAAGTTGAAGACTCCCACGTTCATGATAGGCATAGGGGGGCAGCAATAGTTATCAGAGTGTGTCTTGAACAATTCGTTTGGATTAGGACTCTAAATAATAAACCAGAAGATGTTACTACAGGCACAGATGCTTTAGATGGTCTTAAAAAATACCTTCAGCATAATAATTGCGATCCCACTCAATTAAAGGACAGTGAAGACGCATTTGAGTTCATAGCTGATTTAGGGGATACAGCTGCGCATTATGCGCTGAGAAACCCGTCGAGAATCAAACTACCAACTGAAGCCAATGTTGCCCTGGCAATTAGAAAATTTGACACACTAAGAGAAATTATAAACAATGTAGGGGGGCCATAAGATGGCAGATTGGGAAGTATTCGATATTCAAGTAGCTTTGAAAATCATCAAACACATCAGTGGAGGAATTTATAGAACTCCTGGAGGAATAATCAAGGAACTCGTTAACAACTCCTATGACGCCGGTGCTAGAACTGTTCGGATTAAGACCAATCACCCTGAATATAACAATATTTCAATAAAGGACGACGGAGACGGAATGACTAAAGATAGTTTTGAGTTTTCTTTTATGCACGTTGGCGCAAGTCAAAAGGCATTGGAACCGGACCAGGAGGCTCCCTATGGAAGGAAAATAATAGGTATGTTCGGAATAGGTATGCTTGCTGCTGTCCACGCCAGTCAAAACATTGTTATGAGGACTTTCCCAAAAGACCAGACCTACGGATTGGAAGCGGAACTTAATCTTGCCCCTTATTTTGAATATGTGAACCAAATAAAAACTCTTGAAGAATTTAAATTTGGTACAATAAAATATAAGGAAATAGAAAGAGGTCCAAATGATGTAGGCACAGAGATTACTCTAAACGATATAGATAAGAAAAGCAACTTCTATAAAGCAATATCAAGAACAGCAAAGAATAGAAAGGAATATGTCAAGTGGCCAAGTAACACTTACTCTGAAGAAGATGATGGGACGATAATGGACTTATTTGTTGCGAATATGGACAAAGACGGAGTTAGAAGCGTAGAAGATCTATGCGGGAGGGAGCAGTTTCTCTGGGAACTAGGACTTATTTGCCCAGTCGAGTATTTTGATGATGGGCCAATTAAGGAGGAATATCTTGACGAAGACTCTAAAACTGTTATTGAGAACATTAAAGGTGAATTGAAATCTCTTAACTTTAAAGTTTACTTTGACGGGGTTCAATTAAGGAAACCTATCAGATTACCATCCACGAAACTAAGGACATCTGATATTGATGAAATGGATTTGGATTCTGACCAAGATTTCAAGGTTACCCCTATAACGATTAACAAGACATTACCGGATTCCGCCGACGGTACATCTGTGGTGGCAACAGGCTATGTCATTCATCAACCTCACAGAATATCTCCATTGCAACTAATGGGATTTTACCCTAGAGTTAAGTACGTAGGCGTTGGTAGGTACGATAACAATTTCTTTAGAGTGATACATGGCGAGCAACCAATCTTGAGGGCTCAGCTTTCAGGGGAACTTTACATCAGAGATGGCCTTGATGAAGCTCTTAATTTGGACAGGGAAGGATTTATAGAAATTGATTCAGGCTATCAGGTCCTTAAAGAAGAACTTCGTTACATAATTCAAGAGAGTAAAGACTCAGTAATTAAAAAGGCTAAAAAGTCGAGCAATGCAAGAAGGGAAAGAAGGTTAGAGCTAAAGGAACAGGAACAAAGAAAGAATATCGAGGAAGAAGTCAGTAAGACACTCAGTCAATTAATGCCTGATAAACAGGTAGCGTTCAAGGAACCAGATGAAGACGAGAACGAAAACAATACTAGAGAATACTCCTCTCTTGGCATTAAAACAGGGGAGGAAAGGATCGAAGTATCAATCTCTGACTTGCGTATTGATGATCCCAGGACGGTCTCACTGATAATTACTATGGATGAAATGCTATCTAGTAAACCGGAATTTGTTGAGCTAAGAGAAGAGTTCAGAAGGATAGTTAATGAACTGTTCAAAGAACTGTGACGTCATTCAGCAGATTCAGTATTTTCCATATTTCCTTGATTTAAGAAGTGTTGTTGAAAGTCTTACTTCTGATTCAGTAATAAGTTCAATACCTACTTCTTTCTGCAAAACTAGGAGCTTTTCAAGGATATTCCGTCTAAATCCTTTTGAGAGCCTCCCCTTCCTACCATCCTTCCTGAGATACCTATTTTTTGGTTTCAGCTTCTCTTCTTGGATCCATTCCCTGAACTCAAGCAGCTTCTGAACCTTATCGTCACCAGACTTCGCCAGGGCAATCATTGTTTTGTCCTTTTTGACAACAGTGCACATCCAGCAACCGAACCTCATTGCAGTGTTGCCATAAAGATCCACTACGTACTGTACCTCTGGAAGAACCTTTCTTGCAGGAAACATAAGAAAGTACCATACCTCAGTTGCACTCCAGTGTATGATGGGTGCTGCCACGTCTATACCTTTCTGATTTATCCAGACATCACTGCCACATTCATTTGCTCCTCCATTCAGACAGGAGCTCTTGAGCCGGATATCACGCTGCTGGCTTTCTCCCATTCTCAGGCCAGTAATGAAAAGCCCACTATCTTCGTGAAGTTTTCTGGATGGCTTGATCTTGATTTTTGGGGTGCACCACCTGAATCTCGGTCCAGGAGGAGGGTACCCCCTGCCTATCATTCTAACCCAGTATGTATCTTCAATATCTGGTTTCACTATCTTTACGTTTGCTATGCCTCTCTTTTCAATTGCAGTGAGAAATCTGTAGGCAACAGAAGACATCTGGGGGATCTCCATCATTGTGTCGGAGTATGTTATGTTGAGATCAATGTCTTGGTGGATATTCTTCATATAGAGTGATAATACTACAAGCGCAGTGCTGTCCTTACCTCCAGAATAAGTTATTATCCAACGCTTATTTCTTACGTAAAGTTGTTCAAGAATTTTTATGCTTTCAGTGAACTTGTCGGAAAAAGAATTAGTGAGAAATTCAGGAAGTCTGTTAATACCTAGTTCGGGATTTTGAAAACTTACTTCCATCGGTACTATATAAACTTATACCTAATAAACTTCGCTCAAAATGTTATGGCAATTATATGCTGATTGTCAGATAATTATTTTTTACATCATTTCTTATTGAAAATACAGGATTCTAAAAAATCCATTATGTATGTAGTAATTAATGTTTTATGAGGAATGACTTTATTG
>JAKBRR010000070.1 GCA_021845325.1 Thermoplasmata archaeon | reverse complement strand
GCTGGTTTCAGTTGTGGTTTATGGCTACATACTTGGCGCACTCTTTGGAAAATGGTGGGGTGAACCTTCAAGCCAAGTTCAGACTGAAAGTTTCAACGTGAACCAGTGAAACCAAATATCTAAAAAATACATTTTATTGACGTTAGAGGAGTACTACTATTTACATATTCACCACTTTATCAAGGTTTGTGCCGCAACCAACGCAGTTGAATTTCGATCATAAAACTTCTAAAACAAGAATGGATAAAAATTCCATACGTAACCTAGGGAAAAAGCATGAGCCAGACACAGCAACGAAGTGAATTTCTCTTGAAACAGTGAGACAGATTTTTCGGAAACAATAGAAGAGGTCTTGAGATGGATCCTTCAAAACATAAGACCTAGACTCGGGCTCTAACACATCAAAACCTGAGGTCGAGTCTTAGATCGAAGGTTATCAGTCACCCTCTTTTGTGTTTTCACTTGGATGGAGGAAAAGGCCAAATGATCTTTGCCTTTTCGAACAACTCCTTCCCTCTCGTGTAAATTTCAGTCTCCCCCCAACTATTATAGTCGCGCAATTGCTGATTTATTGGCAATAGTGAGGATTTCAATATCTCTGGTTTCTTGACTGTCCACTCACTATTGGATATAGCAGAATTAAGAGGCTGCGCGAGTATTGTGAGATTGCCAATAGTCCTCATCGCCGAATTTCTTTCTCTGGTCGCCATTGCCCTAGGATCCTCCTTTTCCGCACTATATAGTTCAGTATACGTCATTCCTGCAGAACCATCGGGTAATGGCCAATGCTCAGTCCAATTCTGAGGTAACAGATGTTCAATTGTTAGATTTCCTTCAATAGTAATTCTTTCCATCCTTGCGTTTATGTAGGTGTCATTGATGCGTCTTAGAACGTGGAATAGTTTGCTGCTGCCTAAAGTATAATAGGCGTCTTGCGTCAACCACGAGTTCAAAAAGGTCAGGTCATCGGGCCAAGTACTTGATTCGCCAGTCGATCCAGATAAAAATGACCTTATCTTGTCGCACGAAAAGAAATTATTTTTTATGTATCTTGTAAGTCCAATGAAAATCTGGTTGTAATTCTTGGTAGTGAAACCGCAGATGGCACGCCTGACGATGTAAGATTCAAGAATGACTGAAATCTCTTTCCATTCTTCGTCTTTTATTCCCAAATTGGCAAGATAGAGAAGGAAAGGGTAAACCGTACTAATGTCAAAACTTATCAGGAGAGAAGCTAATTGGTAAACTTTGCTGCTCTTCTGAGGAGCGATAAGCAATTGATAGAAATTACCTTGCTGAGATAGGGTTTGCACTTCTTCTTCTACGGTTTTGAAAGGGCGATGTTTGTTAATCCAGAATTTGTATTCAGTGAACAAATGCTTTATAGGTATGTCAGTTGTCATTCGGCTGGTAAGATAATGTTGTAAAAGTAAATCAGAGCGTGGTCGTGAGGTTCTTCCCTGCCGTATTTCTTGTCTCCAAAAGGCTTCATCGAACTTCTTCCAGTACTTTTCGTAGAGTTCCTCTTGAGACTCTCCTTGATGAGTGGCACGCATAAAAATAAAGTTCCGAAGCAGATCTGCAGGGAGCAATGGTTCCCCTCTAGAGTTTAACGTTTCGAAAATGATCTGTGGATCATCCGTAGCCTCTAGGTCAATTACAACCACCTGAAGTGCGCTCTGAAGAACTTGAAGACAATCATCAAGCCGAGAGGAGATGGGAGTCTGATTTCCCAAAGCGGGTTCTGAAGCTGTTCCAAGAAAGAATGAGGAGAGCTGATTATAGAAAAATATGTATGATTCTATCATTCTTGGCCTTTGGTTTGGCTTGCGTGAGTATTTTCTGTAAGTCAATGGATATTTCTTCTCTAATTCTTTCAAAGAACCAGCCTGTATCAGATTCTTGAATTGTTCACGGTCAGATTGCGTGGGCCATACCTTGAATTTCTCCACTTCAGGATCCTTCATTAACCCTCTGTTCAAGATGAACCTGTCACATTCCTTAGCTAGGTCTTCACATTCTTGCTTCCGACAGAAATCTCGGAAAGCAGACAAGAATATCTGTAAGGTAATCAGTCTTTGTTGACCGTCGATCACCATACGTTTTTCCACATAACCTGTAAAAGTCTTTTTTTGGTCAAGAACCATAGCCCCCAGAAAGTGGGGCGGAGCATCTTTTCTATCTAGGTCGTTATCAAGTCTCTCCCGAAATTTTCTTGATATATCTTCCCACAGGGGAATCCACTGATGGTCCAGATCCCATACATATTGCCTTTGGAATATAGGGACCTCCAACCTCAGCTTATCCCCAAAAATCTTGATTATCGGTTGTGCATCTGCATGCATTAACAACTATCTGTTACGTTCATATTTATCTTTGCTTCGAAAAATCCCATAAACAGTATTTTTGAGACATCTAAAATGAATTTCTCTTGACATCAATGCTGGGCTCTTCCTTACGCAACATTAAGTACGCTTTCTGTTATTCATTAAGCTCTAACTCCCGCTCTTTTGCATAATAAGTATTTTAAGGACCTCTATTATGTTCTAGGGGTTCTTCGATATCTCGGACATCTTCCATTATTTACTGATCTTCGGCATGCTCACACGCTTAAGGTATTGCTTGAGGCAAAGGATCTGTAGTATCTCGGAAACATTGTTGATCTCATAAAAACATAATTCAAGGTTGAATATTCAGAGAGACAGGTAAGGAGAATACAGAAAAACTTCAAGACGAACCATGCAAAAGCATACCAGTTCGATTACAAAAAACATGATAATACAGATGAAAAACTTAAAAAAATAGGCTCAGTCGATCCTTCAGAATTTTCTCAAAGTAAACCAAATTTCATATTTCCATGAAACTGGAGTTTTTAGAAATCCTCTACAGGTATTATTGGTAATACACTTTAAAAAGTAAAATTTTATGAGAACTTCTAAATATTTTGCTAAAACTTAGAAAATAACGGTTTAAATATCGATAGAGTATAATTACACATGGTTAAAGGAAAACCTGAAAAACAAGAGACTGAGGAACAGTAAGTCATAAGGAATGAGATTAGGAACGATTGGAGTTCGATGTAGCCAAAACTAATCGAAATGGCTCACAAGATTGAGGATAATGGGCTTATAGAGGAGAAAGACTACATCTGGCTCAAGTCAAGGATATCTAATTTGAGCATGCACTTCGATAAACAGTAATTTTTTTTGGACACGAGGAGTAAGCCTTTAATTTTGTATATCACCACGATTCAACCAGGAGCTCATGGTAAAAATTGGGAATATAATTAATATATTCTATAGACATATTTCCTGAACTTCAATCAAAAGCTATTTTGCTTTCACAATCATGTTAGTTTCGTCTCATCATGGAGGTCATAATCGGTGTGTCCTTTTCTTATGTCTTCCCTAGCCTTTTTAAATGCTCGTGATGGAGTCCACAATGTGCCATTGCAAGAATTAAGCTTATCCAGGGTATCTTTAAGCTTTCCGATTTTTCCTTCCATTTCTTTGTTTGTAGAGATTTTTACGTCTACATCGAGTACGTATAATGTATCATTGTGAAGCGCCAAGTAATCTCTACCAGCAGAATAGTGCTGGGCCGCAAGTTCACCAGGGCTTACAACTGTAAAAACAGCAATGAGGACAGTGGAAGCTAAGGCAGTTAATCCCCCGGCACTTAAAGCAACGTATTCTCCAAAATAAATAGAATATGCTGCTATGGCACCTAGAATTGCAGCCCCGACTCCTGTAAGATAATGAAGTATTCTGAAGAATGCCCCTGCATTGAAATGCCTCCTTGCGGAATAATTGCTGTCAATTTCAATTCTTCTAGCTACATTAATCAATCCACATTTCAACACCTCTTCATCATTCTCAGTGCTCATTGTTTCATTCTCCTAGAAATTCTCTGTAAAGTCTATTGCTTTCTACTTCGTCTCCATTTCTTGCTTTCTTTTCAGCTTGTCTGAGTATTTTTGTTGATTTTTTTGAATTTGCAATAACTTCTCTTCTCCTAATATCAGTAAGATAACTATCTGCCCTTTCACCATAAACTGGGTCCCTTACGTGACGTTTGAGATTCCAAGGAATTCTTTCGAAAAACTCCCTGGTGTTCACCTTGTGTGAATTTTCTCCATCTTTTGGCTTGTTTTTTCTAAAGTAATCATACGTCATGCAATCGATATGGTGTGAAGTAAGATACCCTCCATTTTTTTGATTCCAACTCTTTACTTCCATTGTTAGTTCGCTTAGTTTGTTATCGTATTTCTCATCCAGATTTTTGAAAAGCCTACTTGACAGCCTTGGGTTTGTCTTGATCCACTTCTGTTCTCCTGAAGTATCAGGTATGACATGACCACCATCTTTTCTTAGGAAAGAGGGCATTACATCAGCCTTCTGATTTCCAACTTCTACCGTCACAACATTCCTGTCAACATGCATTTTCACATTCTTGAATCTAGGGTCTTTTTGCAATGTTCTTTTAATCTTTTCTAAGGAGTTTCTCGGTCCATTTTCTTGCTTCAACCACTCTCCATGTTCTTTTTCGTCAAGCTCCACCATTATATCTATATCATTTCCTTTACTATTTTTGATCTGTGTATTTTTAGCAGTGGACCCGATAACATTGACCCTCCTCACTTTCATATCCCGAGACAACGATTCACTTATTTCGTTCTTTAGGCCATCCAGATGTAACCTTTCGTTCTTAGAAACTCGAATCCTTCTGACATGAGCATCAAATATACTTTCGGCAGACTCATTAGATTTCTTTGATTCCTTGGAATATGATAGTCCAGAGGAAAAACCTCTTTGGCTATAACCCCCATTTTTGTAAGTCCTAAAGAGATTTCCTGTACCTCCTCCTCCACCCATTTAATATACCTCCTTTGAAAGACTTTCATCATTGAATTTTAGGACGGATTGCCGAACAATACATTGCTCTTCGAACTGCCTTCTCCAATCTAGATATTCAATTCTCGCTTGTTCGGGAGTCAGTTTGCTTAATTTACTGCCTCTGATCCACCGTTCTCCTGCAAAAGCTTGAACTTCAGGAGGGATGTCTCGTACCCTCAATGGAGACTGATACCCTATTAGCATTAGGTAATCTGGATGGCAGGAGGATACCATGCGCCGTATATGATCAACCATTAATTCATCATTTCTTCCATTATTGTTACCAAAATACTGTTTGACGTAGAAAGCAAAATGATTAATCCCTTTATTTCTGAAACGTGAAATAGATCTCATCCATTCACCTTCGTTTATACCCTTTACTAAAGGGAGGACATCAATTGAAGTATCTTCAACTGCTTCAATAAAACTCAAAGTGTCTTCCACTGTTGCATCTATGAACCATTCTCTTCCTTCATCGCAATCTTCGTAATAGGTTGGGTAGTCACAAGGGATATGCCATGCAGGTTCAAATTTCTTAATCACATCAATCTCGTGCTCTACAGTAAAATTACAAAGGGTATCATCATGTATAGTCGATGTAGTAATAATGTTACCATATGGATAAATATCAAGAGCAGTGAAGCCTCTGTCGGTCAACCTTTCTACGACATCT
The DNA here is from genome assembly GCA_021845325.1 of Thermoplasmata archaeon. The sequence continues at coordinate 2,075 of JAKBRR010000070.1, read as the reverse complement.
AGATTCAGCATGATATATGGCACACCAAATTGTATAGAGAGGAAATCCAAATGTCTCTTTGAATACTCAATCCTCGGAATTAATCCGGTTGGCAAGGGAGGGCCTCTCAGTTCCCAAACTCTTTGATTAGGATAGACAGTCGACCTCCTTTCTTTGTTAGCGTCACCAATAGTGAAGCTATTAGCATTAAAAAGTGAAGCAATTGCTTCACTTGTAGAAGAATCCTCTTTTTCTTCCTCTCCTCCTATGTCTGTAGACATTTCACATTCATTACACTGCATGATTTTTTCACATTCATTTATGGTTATTAAACACTATCCATTTAATAAACTTAATAACCTTAATTACATTAATCATCTCAGACATGTTAAAAGGAGTAAGTCTTAGGATTCATATTGCACCAGCAGGATATGAACTTGATCGCATCACAATTCCTGCACGGGAAATGAAGGCTGATCGGGTGTGGTTACTCGCCTTCAATGACAAAGATAAAGACGATGCAAAGTCCTTCAGAGAAGAAGTTGAAAAGATTCTCTCTACTATGAGGATTGAGACTAAGGTGAAGGAATGTAACATAATTGACTTATATGGTGTATTGCGGGCTATGAGAGAAATAATTGAGGAAGAAAAGAACAATGATATTTTCATAAATGTTGCTTCGGGGTCGAAAATTGAGGCAATAGCTGGGATGTTGACTGCCAGTATTTTCAGGGAACTCACCAATATAATTCCTTATTATCCTGTGCCCGATAACTACAATGTAAAACCTGAGATAACGGAACCCATTTCTACTGGTTTGAAGAGTATCGAATTCTTACCTGAATACCACATAGAACAGCCAAAATCTGAACAAATAAAATTGCTTGACCTAATTGCCAAACATGGAGGTAAGATAAAGAAAAAACGACTTATGGAAATTGCAGTTGAAAACGGACTAATTTATTCCAACGGCGAAAACAAGACACAAGCTTATTATGCAAGCCTAAATACCAATTATCTTGAAAAGATGAAAGACTGGAAACTTATCGAACAAGTGGAGAGTGGAGGAAGATCGAAAGAAGTTCAAATTACAAAGACTGGCAAAGATATGTTAAAATTTCTTGGCCCTATCGAATAATTCATTCGCTTATATTTTGACTCTATTTGAGATGGGTGTGCATAAAAATACATGACCTTTTCTACAATCTTATAATGCCTCTAACAAGACAATAGTAAACCTGTTTTTTCGGCATGATCATTCCGCTGAATGTGGATGTTCTCTTCAAAACCCCTTAATTTTTTCTGTCTTTCCCCTCCTTTTCACTTATTTTAAACTGGTGCAGACTACTTGCCATGCCGAATGATGACAGCCTTTCATGGAACAGCCATATGGTTCTGGCATCAGGAATATTATCAGGACAGTGGAGGAAATGCCCGAACGAAGTCCTTTCATAGAGTCTCCTCTCCGTTGACTCATTACCGAGGCCGTAAAGTTCCTGTATGAACAGCGTCTTGATCATGGTGATCTCATTGAAGTTAGGTCTTCCTTCTCTGTGCTATTTTTGAAGAGAGATGATACCATGGAACCAAGAGCATTCCAGTCCACAATAGGTTCTAGCCTGGCAAGTGTATTCATACTTCTGATCTGGTTATACGCTTCAGGGGTGCTGAAATCACGCAACGAGCTCATTATAATATACATGAAACACGCATGAATAAAAGTCTCACTATTAATAATAATCATTGGAGCCAAGAAAATACTGGTCTGAATGTAAATTCAGTTTAGAGGATCATCCGTGATCGACTTAGGTTTTTAGAAAAAGTCTATACGGCAAAAGATCCAGCTCTCTTCATAGCTGCATCATTCTTCCTGCAAATACCATACTTGCTCCAACATATTTCCTTACATTAAAGCCTCCCATGGATCCCAGTAACAAGAAAAAACATACAATCATTTCCACCACCGTGTATAATAGATGTTTGATTCCTTTCCCTGAAGATGCTTTTACGCAACTCCTCATCCCTTCATCTCCACAGCTGAATGGAAATGGTAGATGGAATATCACATTATCTTATCACCGGGATGGTGGATTATT
>JAKBRR010000069.1 GCA_021845325.1 Thermoplasmata archaeon | reverse complement strand
ATTCAACATAATTCATGAAGGGTTCGAATTTGCAAGGGCAATAATTTCAGTCATCAGTGGGGGAGCGGCTCTGGAGTCAATAGGAAGGGGTATAGACTACATGAAGAACCGTGTTGCATTTGGAAAAGAAATTGTAAGGAATCAGGGTCTCCAATTTTCAGTAGCAGAACACACTGCCAGAATGGAAACGGCTCTTGACCTTGGTTATAGGGCACTCTGGTTTTATGATCAGGAGCAGAGGTTTGGAAAGTATGACAGATTCAGGGTAAGCAAGGAAATAGCTAAAGCCAAGCTACTTTCAACTACATGGGCATTCGACGCCATAAACGATGCACTACAGTGGCAGGGCGCATATGGATATTCAAAGGACTGTCCTGAGGAATGGGCTCTTAGAGGAATAAGATCTTTTCAACTTGCAGAAGGTTCCAGAGAGATCATGAAACTCATAATTGCAAGAGAAACCATAGGCAAAGAATTCATGAATTAACTTTACTCATTCTCTTTTTTTTCTTTTAGTAATTTTAAACCAACTAAAACTTCTCTTATTTCTTTCACACTTATCTCTCTGATTACTATTGAAACGCCGAGATACAGAATGTAGCTAAGAACGACAATCGGTAGTAATTCCAGAATATCATATGGTTTAATGTACAAATATGCTCCTATGAGAAATAATGACTGCAAAGCAGCTGGAATTATCTGGAGATAGAATTTTGAGGAGGTACGGACACCATTTATTTTTCTGTAATATTCTTTGAAAACAATGTATGCGAATAGAGCACCGAGAAGAAAGCCTATGGCTGCTCCAGAATCCCCTAATCCTCCAAGTCTGATACCTAATATTTCCCTTGGAATCAGAACTATGTTGGCAACCAGATTTACTATTACGGCGCCTAAACCTATAATCGCTATATATTTTTGCTTGCTTTTAGAAATTACTGCGGAAGTGAATGGTGATGAAAGCACAGAAAAATAAGTTCCTACAGCAAGGATGGAGAGCGAAAGTGCATATGGAAGATATATTCTGTTAAATAAATTCAGAATGAAGGGTGACATCCAGATCATGCTTATGGCAATTGGCAGAGTTACCAGCGAAATTATTCTTTCATATTCATGCACCTCATCATTGAAATCTTCTGCTGTTTTGTGACCTGATGAGGTTAGCAACGGTATAAAGAAAACATATACTGAAGCAGAAATGGCAAGCATTGCCGACGTTAGTTTCTGATTGGCATAAAAAGCACCTGTTGCTATTGTGCCCCAGAAGAATTGAATTATAACCTTGTCAACATTTGCATTTATTATGGCTATGCTTGTTCCCAGAGCTAACGGTAATGCTATGGAAATGTACTTTTTAAAAAGAACAGAACTTGGTCTTCCTATCTTCCATGGTCTCCCGATCATGTAAGAAATAATTATAAAAATACTATATGTAACTCCATATATCAGGGCAAGTATAACGGAAATATTATTTCCAATATTGCCTTCTTTTCCGAGGAAATAAACTATTCCAATAAATATGAATATGGAATTTCTTAATATTGCCTCAATGAGTGGCGGAATCGCCATCTTATTTGATTGATACGTTACAGAATAATACGTGGAGAAGATAGGTATCATGTTTGCTATGGCATAATATGGCAAAATAGCAAGTATAACCCAAAATTCAATAGGATTATAGAAGCCTCTGTGAAGGACATATACCCATAGAAGCAATGTGCCAATTACGGCAAAAACATAGATTGCATTCAGCGTACCTCGTATGGCGATGAATGTACCAATGGCTCTTGACCTATCCTCCCCAGATGCTAAAATCTTAACATGCGCAGTGGAAAAACCAAGATCAATAATTATGGTATAAAGCCCGGCAAAAGCGATAGCGTAAGAGAGATAACCCCAGTATATTGGACCTATATATCGATTGATAAAGAATAGTGATACATATCCCAGAATTGCAGAAAACAAAGTCTGAAATACAAGTATGGGGGATTTTCTCGCAAACACTGTTTTTGTGCAGTGGAAATTAAATATTAATACTTTTGATCGGGCTAAATTTCGGGAATTCTAATATTCGTTTAATAAAAATTAAGGGGAAGATTAATCCTCTCCGCCCATTCCTCCTTCGCCGCCAGGTCCGCCTGGAGCTCCAGCACCGCCTTTTGACCCTTTCGTGGCAATGACATCATCAATTCTTAATATCATAACTGCGGCTTCGGTTGCGGCATCTATAGCCTGTTTGCCAACCCTAATAGGCTCAATAACACCGATTTTGTCCATATCTTCAATTTCCCCGCTATATACGTTTATTCCTGCGTTTTTCTTTCCCTTGGCGTGAGCATTTCTAAGGTTGATTATAACATCAATAGCTCCCAGACCCGCATTCTCTGAGAGAGCTCTTGGGATCTCTTCAACAGCATTTGCAAATCTTTCAATTGCCAACTGTTGTCTTCCTCCAATCTTTGTGGCATATTCTCTTATGTGGAATGCTATTTCACTTGCTGCAGAACCTCCACCAGAAACATACTTCCCATCTTCAACAGCAGCTGCTACAACATGAATTGAATCAACTATTGACCTCTCAATTTCATCTGCTACGTGCTCTGTTCCACCCCTGACAAGTATACTTACGGCTTTAGGATTCTTGCATCCTGTTACGAAGGTAAGGTAGTCATCTCCAATTTTTACCTGCTCTACTGTTTCCGCCGCGCCAAGATCCGAAGAGCTTAGTTCGTCCATTGATGATGCAATTGCAGCTCCAGTGGCCTTTGCCAATTTTTCCATATCGCTTTTCTTCACTCTTCTGACTGCATAAATCCCTTCTTTTGCAAGATAATGCTGTGCCAGATCATCGATTCCCTTCTGGGTTATGAGAACATTAGCCCCTGAATCCTTTACCTTCTTTACCATTTCCTTGAGCAGGGATTCCTCCTGTGATAGAAACTTCTGAATCATTGACGGGTCGTCTATTCTAATGTTTGTGTCAAATTCTGGTTTTTTGATTTCCAGTGCTGCATTCAACAAAGCAATTTTTGCTTTTTTAACTGTGTCAGGCATTCCGGGATGAACTTTTTCCTTATCTACAATAATTCCTGATATTAGCTCGCTGTCCTCAATGTCTCCACCCTGTTTCTTTACTATCTGAACATTATCCAGGTCAACTGAATATCCAGTTTCGGTTTTCTCTGCAACAGCCTTTATTGCTTCATATGATATCTCACCAAGCTTGTCTCTGCTTCCTGAGGCAGATTTACTGCTCAGTGAAGTTTGAGCCATTTTAACAAGAAGAGCTTTGTCATTTATTGAAACTGGTTTGGACATCTGATCCAGGATTTCCTTAGCCTTTTCAGCTCCCATTCTGTAACCTTCTGCTATAACAGTTGGGTGGACTTCCTGATTTATTAATCCCTCAGCTTCCTGAAGAAGTGCGCCAGAGATAATAACAGCTGTTGTAGTTCCATCGCCAACAAAGGAATCCTGAGTCTTGGAAACCTCTACCATCATTTTGGCAGCAGGGTGCTCTACATCCATTTCTTTCAGAATTGTCACACCATCATTTGTTATTACAATATCACCGAGGGAATCTACAAGCATCTTGTCCATTCCTCTTGGTCCAAGGCTTGATCTTACTGCTGCTGCTATGCTCTTGGCTGCTTCAATATTGCCTTTCATGGCATCTTTTCCGGTTTCTCTTTTAGCTCCTTCTTTTAATATGAATATTGGTTGTCCTCCTATCATAACTATCAGCTAAGTAAAAATAAACTTCTATATAAGCTTTTATATTGACAATGTGATAATAGATACATAGAATCAATAGGCAGATGTAATGTTTGAAATTATGAGATTTAAATTGATCACTTGAAAACCTTCAAATGAAAAGTCAAAATTATACGAAAATGTTAGTTATTTTCGAATAAATAGATTATATATACCCTTTTAGGATTGTTGAATATGGTGGAAACAAAGGAAATGACAATTGAAGGCAAGTCTTTTACTTATCTAAAGATGGATATGGAAAAGGCTCCGCTTGTTCTTATTAAGGGGAAAATAGGCTATGTTATGTGTGGTTACCTGAATATGGAAACAGCTGACAAGTTGGGCGATACTGCGATCAGAGTAAAGGGAGTAAAAGATGCCGAATCAATTCTGGCATCCAATGTAGAGGCAGTTTCATTGAAAGCAAAAGCATTGGGTATAGAAGTGGGAATGCCGGTTAAATCAATTATATCCAAATTGTAATTTGCTAAATCGTTAATGTTGGATTTATAAAGTTCTCCAGCTTCTCCTATTAAACCTTATAGATTTAATGTCCAAAATAGTGGAATAGATGATAATCACATGATTGAAAAAGCAGCCGAAAAGAAAGCATCAGTTGCATTGGTTTTCCATAAAAGTGAATTCATTCTTCTTAAAAGAAAGAAAAGGGATAACGATCCATGGTCAGGAGACTATTGCCTTCCAGGAGGGTTCTCTAAAAATGTAGAAACACTCATGGAAACTGCAAAGAGGGAGTTTGAAGAGGAGACAGGAATAAATTCATCGCTTTTGGAATATATTCAATCTATGAATTATTTTGAACCAATAAAGGGCATCGGTGTTAAGGTATACCCATTTGTTTTTTCACTGAAGGAGAAGAAAGACCTCATAATAGGAGATGAAATTGAGTGGGGAAGTTTTGAAAATATAACCTCTTTCACACGGGGAAGAGATGAAGTCAGGGGAGATGCTTTTATAAAGGGAAAAATAGTAATCTGGGGACTTACATTTAGAATACTGGATATGTTCTTTTCCGGTAAAAAATCATTTTTTGATAGACCTGAATAAGAGATAGTGCATATTCTAAATCATTTAATTATCCTTGTACCGAGGGGGGACGTGGATATTCTTGTTACGAATGTTGATATCTTGGTCATTTCCATCTGGATAGATGTGAGTTTTTCCGGCTCAGCCATAATAAGAACAAATCCCTGGTTTCCTCCACCGAGGAGTCTTGCAGCCTTCGCACCCATGGAAATTGATCTCGTAATTATTGATTCAATTTTTTCAGACGATACATTTTTTCCAAGATTTTTCTTCACATTCCAACCCTGGTTTATAAGGTTGTAAAAGAGTTGAAAATCACTTTGCATAAGTGCTTTTTGCATTTGTTCTGCAATATTCTTCATCTCCAGCAGTCTTTTTATTGTTTCATGGTCCCCTGTTTTTGATTTAGAAACCTGATCCCCTAATATGGCACTGCTTTCCCTTGTCCTTCCAGAATACACGAGGAGCATTCTTTCGTCAATGTATTCACTTATAGCATTTGCTTTAAAATATTCTGCTCTTACTTTATTTCCTTTGAATTCCATGAACTTGAATCCGCCAAATGAAATTGCATATGGGTCCTGTTTTCCAAGAGTTATGCCAAAAAAATCTCTCTCCCTCCTATAAGCCTCCTCCGCAAGCTCCATCCTTGAGATTTCTTCACCCCTCAATTCATGAATTATCATAAGCAGTGCGGTTATAAGGGCCGATGAAGAACCCAATCCTGAACCAGGAGGCACCTCGTCTGATATAAATATTCTCCCTGTCCTTATCCCGAATTCACCCATGAGTTCAATGATCTTGTTTTGCACATTATTTTCTTCATGATTACCTAAAACAAATGTTTTGAGAAAGTCTCTAGATGAGATTTCAACTGGATATGAATCCTCTCGATAAGTTACGAAAACCCCTCTCTCAATAGTAGAATTAACCACAGAGCCGCCATAATCTTCAACAAAAGGTGAAATATCTGTTCCTCCGCCCGCAAAACTTACCCTCAATGGACTGAAAGCTAGGGTGTTTTTCCCTGTCACAGCAATGTGAAGTTAACAGGGTTTAAAAGATTTACACATCTTGCGGTCATTATCAATCAACTTCAATCTTTTGCATTCATTGATAACAGTAAAATTAAGAACCTCTTCTACAATGATAATGTAAAGAATCATATTCCATTACACATTATTCTCTAAAGGTATATAGAAGAAGTTTCATGGAGAAAAGATGAAGGTGATGGGATGAAAGGATTGTTCTGGAACGATTTTTACAGGCCGAAGAGTTTGGATGATACCCTGATGGCCAACGACATAAGAATTAAAATAAAGGGCTGGGTTGAATCATGGCAAAGGGGGGAAGTCACCAAGAATGCATTGATTCTTTGGGGTGATCCGGGACTTGGAAAAACAACCACTGCCTTTGCAATTGCAAATGAACTTGAGGTTCCGGTAATAGAAATGAATGCTTCGGATCTGAGAGATCGCCAGAGCATTAAGAACATCGCAGGTCTTGCCTCAATTTACATGGACCTTTTCTCAATTGAGAAGAAAGGGTTCTCCAAAGTTATCCTTATGGATGAAGCAGACAACATAAACGATTCAAGGTCTAAAAATGGAAGTTCAGACACCGGTGGAATGAATGAACTTCTCAATGTAATCAGGAACACTCGTAATCCCGTAATAATCACAATGAATGATTATTACGGTTTTAGACGAAAAAGCGGCGGTAGCGATATAATAAACAATTCTCTTTCAATTGAGTTCAAACTTTACAACAGGAGGAGAGATATTGACTATAACGAGAATGTACGGAAACTTCGGACGAACATCATAAAAATTGTTGAAGAGAATGGCTTTAGAATTTCTCAGAATGATGTGAGTGTTATAATCGAGAGAAATTTCCCCGATATCCGTGGAATCATAAACGATGTTCAGTCCATAGCAATAAACAGCAACAGTTCAATGATGGAGAATCTGGCCGAGGGTCAAAGAGATTCTGCAACATCGATCTTTGAAATAATGAAAGAGATATTCAGGGGAAGAAATTATGAGAAAATATTTGAGTTACTTCGCGACAAAGATTTTGATACATCTGACCTGGTATTATGGATAGATAACAATCTTCCCATGGAAGCTGAAGATCCATTAGATCTTGTTAATGCATATGAGATATTATCTACTGCAGATATCTATCTGGGGAGAGTTATTAAAAAACAGCATTTCCGCTATAAGGTCTATGCTGAAGATATATCCGCGGGCGTCTTTAATGGAATATCCACCGTTAACAAAAAATTTGTTAAATACGAGTTTCCTTCAATGATTATGAGCATGTCTCGCTCGAAAGGCTCTAGATCAGCAAGGAAGAACGCACTGAAGAAAATTGGAAAAATCACACATACATCCTCAAAGGGGGCCGCTGATCTTCTTTGGTTTTATTCGGCAATCGCTTCAACCTCAAAAGAAAACAAAATTGAGCTTATGGAACTTCTAGGACTGGATGAAAAAGAGATGGAGATTATAACGGGTTGACCTTCTCTGTTTTATCTTTTATTACGCCCTTACACTTTTTAATTGTTCCACTTACCATTTCAACATTAATTCCACTAAAGTTAGTTTCAATATAGGAGCAAATTTTCTGCTTCTTAAATTGATCGGTCAAAAAGATGTAAAAGCCTTCCGATTTGAACTTTCTTTTTATATTAAAAAGGCGGCTCAGTGCATTCTCCATTTTAAGCAATTCTTCAATATTATCTCCATAATAGACGAGAACATACCTCTTCCTGATTAACGAGCTTTTCAATTGCATCTCCATGGAATCATTCGAAATAAATGATTACTTTTTTAGGTTGAAATGTAGAAA